>JAILEL010000414.1 GCA_024687845.1 Eubacterium sp. | reverse complement strand
GATTATTCACAGCATAGTGTCAGACCAGCACCAAGACCGGAACCAAGCTATGAATCAAGACTAGAATCAAGACCAACTGAGAGAAGTTATAGGCAGGAATCGGTAATGACACAGGGAGGAAATAATCAAAGAATAGCAGCTACACAGAGGGCTGCACAGCCTCTTTCAACGCACCAGGCTTTATATAGACAGTCTGCTACAGCAAATTCAAATACTTATTTTGATGCAAATCACAAAACCGCTCTGAATAAGCCGATAACAGATAAAAAGAAAAATGATAGTATCTCTTATGTCATAGTGGGGATAATTATCATTATATCTATAATAATGGGTATGCTTAGTAATTAGTGCATCAGTTACAAAATTACTCAAATAATATAGATGAATATGTATAGCAAATTATGCATAAATAATGGTATCTAATCTTATATAAATATCGTTATTTTAATACTTGTTTTTACCTCAGAACTGGAGTATAATTTCGAGCAATTACATTTTTGATTTAGTGTTATATTTTTGAGTATTATTTGATGTTTTTATGAATGAATGCTAAGACTAGTCAAAAATGATGGTAAAATCAAATAACGTATACAATGGAAAAAAGGAGGAAATCATGGCAACCTATATTACAGAACCATCGCACACATTTAACGAATACTTACTTATTCCCGGCTACTCATCAAGTGAGTGTGTTCCTACAAATGTAAGTCTGAAAACACCACTCGTAAAGTTTAAGAAGGGTGAGGAACCAAAGATTGAGATGACAATCCCTATGGTGTCTGCAATCATGCAGTCTGTTTCTGGAGATGAGCTTGCAATAGCATTAGCAAGAGCAGGCGGAGTATCATTTATCTATGGATCACAGTCGGTGGAAGATGAAGCGGCCATGATTGCCAAGGTTAAAGGATATAAAGCAGGTTTTGTAAAGAGTGATTCAAATGTAAGCATGGATGCTACACTTGCAGACATTCTTGCAATGAAAGAGAAGTCAGGTCATTCTACAGTAGCAGTTACTGAGGATGGAACCGCAGAAGGTAAGCTTGTTGGTATCGTTTCAAGCAGAGACTATAGAGTAAGCCGTATGGGCCTTGATACTAAGGTTAAGGATTTCATGACTCCTCTTGAGAAACTCATTATTGCTAAGGATGGAATTACTATTTCAGAGGCAAATGACATCATCTGGGATAACAAGCTTAATTCTCTTCCAATCGTAGATTCAGAAGGCAGGCTTGTAAGCTTCGTATTCCGTAAGGATTATGATGAGCATAAGAAGAATCCGGGAGAACTTCTTGATGGACAGAAGAGATATATAGTTGGTGCCGGAATCAATACCAGAGACTATGCTGAAAGAGTACCTGCTCTTATCGAGGCTGGTGCAGATGTACTTTGTATCGATTCATCAGAAGGATTCTCAGAATGGCAGAAACTGACTCTTCAGTGGATCAGAGAAAACTATGGTGATTCAGTTAAGGTTGGTGCCGGAAATGTAGTTGATAAGGAAGGCTTCAGATTCCTTGCTGAATGTGGTGCTGATTTCATCAAAGTAGGTATCGGCGGTGGATCAATTTGTATAACAAGAGAAACCAAGGGTATTGGTCGCGGACAGGCAACTGCTCTTATCGAGGTTTGCCAGGCAAGAGATGAATATTTTGAAGAGACAGGAATCTATGTTCCAGTTTGTTCAGATGGTGGTATCGTTTATGATCATCACATTACACTTGCACTTGCAATGGGAGCAGACTTCGTAATGCTTGGAAGATATTTCGCAAGATTTGATGAAAGCCCAACAGAGAAGCTTCTTATCAATGGAAACTATGTAAAAGAGTACTGGGGCGAAGGTTCAAACCGTGCACGTAACTGGCAGAGATATGACCTCGGTGGAGATAAGAAATTGCATTTTGAAGAGGGCG
This sequence comes from Eubacterium sp., assembly GCA_024687845.1. The sequence goes on along the minus strand of JAILEL010000414.1, from coordinate 12,389 downwards.
TAGATTCATATGTACCTTATGCAGGACCACTGAAGGATAATGTTGATAGAACTCTTAGTAAGGTTAAATCAACAATGTGTAACTGCGGAGCACTTACAATAAAAGAGCTTCAGGAGAAAGCAAAGATAACACTTGTTTCATCAACAAGTATAATTGAAGGTGGCGCTCACGATGTAATCCGCAAAGAAAGTGGAAATCACGACGCTCAATAAATAAAATAATGCTTATACAAAAAGGACGGTTTTCAAACCGTCCTTTTAGATTCTATAGTATTCTGAAAAGCTTACAATAGTAAATCTATGCTTCAATCAAATGTCTGTTGATCCAGTCGAGCATGTCTGCATATACTTCTTCTTTGTTAGGCTCATTTAGTATCTCATGTCTATCCTCAGGATAGAGCTTGCACTCGATATCCGTAAGTCCAGCCTTGACGTACTGCTGATATACCTTCTTAACACCCTTTCCAAGATTACCAACAGGATCCTGTTCACCAGAAGTCAGCAGCATTGGCAGCTCTAATGGGATTCTCTCAATGTTTTCTTTTTGGTTTACATAAAGCACAGTAGAAAGAAGAGCCTCATATCCATTTAAAGTAAATGTAAACTGACATCTTGGATCTTTATTATATTTTGCTATAATCTCCGGATCACTGCATACCCAGCTGTTCTCGTTATCCTCACCCTTAAGATCAAATCTCTTATATGGGGCAGTGTAGGTCATCTCACGAATTTTCTGACTTCTGAAATGCCACCCCTTAGCTTGAGCCATAGAACGAACCATCATAAGACCACTTCTTGTTACTATATCGGATTCACTTCCTGTTCCAACAACGATAACACCAGTAAGTCCCTCACCCTTATGTGACAGATATCTTCTGAGCAGATAGGAGCCCATACTGTGTCCAAGAATGAAATATGGGAGGTCAGGATATTTCTTCTGTGTGAGTTTACGAAGCTTGTGAATATCTCTTACAAGAGATCTGGCAGGTGCTACCTCAGATATGTAACCCCAGTTCTCAATACTCGTAACAGATTGACCATGTCCGAGGTGATCATGTCCAACGACAAGGATTCCATTTTCATTTAAAAATCTGGCAAAACCGTCATATCGTTCAATATATTCAACCATACCGTGAACCAGCTGTACTATAGCCTTCGGCTCACCTGAGGGAGTCCACTGAACTCCATGAATCATAGTTTCTCCATCACAGGAGAGAAAAGTAAGATTAGTCTTCATGCATGCGTCCTTTCTAACAAAATATATCCGTAACATTAATTTGACAAATGATATCAAACACACTTATTTAACATTATAATACTTTATAACATAAATTTAAACAATAAAATATAAGGGTATGATTTCACATTTATGATTAAATATGTTAAACTAAAAAATAAGGGACGTACCGAAGGGTTTTACGTACCTGCTGAATAATTACTACTTAAGATTATGACGCGAATGTTCATAGATGAAAAGGTTAAAAAATGATAAAGAAGAGACTAATTGCATTACTAAAAGATTCAAAAAAATATATAGTTTATCAAGTGCTGTGTCAGTGGGTTATGTTACTTTGCCAGATAGCTATTGTTTATGAAATAGCTGATCTTGTGGAAATGACTCTTACTGGTTTTGTAGACAGGAAAACTGCATTTGGACATGCGCTTATTATACTGCCAGTGATAATTGTCAGGTTCATATTTGACAGACTCTATGTCAAGGCTTCCTTTGCGGCAAGTGTAGATGTAAAGAAGATTCTGCGAAGAAGCATATATGAAAAAATGCTTTCTCTGGGGTCAAATTATCGTGAGTATATCAGCTCTTCTGAAGTAGTGCAGCTTGCTACTGAGGGAGTAGAACAACTTGAGACATATTTTGGAAAGTATCTTTCACAGTTTTTTTACAGTCTTCTTGCACCGCTTACGTTGTTCGGTTTCTTCTGCATAGTTGACATAAGATCAGCGGCGGTTTTACTTATATGTGTTCCGCTTATTCCTGTTTCTATCGTAATTGTTATGAAGATTGCTAAGAGGCTCCTGTCAAAATATTGGGGAGCTTATGCAGAGCTGGGAGACAGCTTTCTGGACAATCTGAATGGACTGACTACGCTCAAAATCTATGGAGCCGACGCTGAAAAAGCAGAGGAAATGGACAAGGAGTCGGAGCATTTCAGAAAAATCACTATGAAGGTTCTCACTATGCAACTGAACTCCACAAGTGTAATGGATATTATGGCTTATGGTGGAGCGGCAGTCGGAATGATAATGGCACTGAAGGGATATAGTGCTGGTAGAAATGACATTTCCGATACATTGATGATAATACTTCTTGCAGCAGAATTCTTCCTTCCAATGAGAATTCTTGGATCTTATTTTCATGTTGCAATGAACGGAATGGCAGCAAGTGATAAGATATTTGCACTTTTGGATATAGATACTGATTTAGGTGTACAGCCTGATGATGCTGGATATGATACCGCTGAACAAACCAATACTAGCCAAGATATTGGTGAACAGACTGGAAATAGTACAAATGCCGCTGAGAAGACCGTCAATAGTGCAAGCATCGCTGTATATACGAAAGAAGAGAGAACTGAAGTTGTTAATGAAAAGGCAGCACGTGACGAATATTTAAGTGTTAGATTTAATAATTCGGTTGACATAAAACTGACAGGCGTGTCTTACTCATATGATGGAGAACAAAATGCACTTGAAGGAATCGATATGGACTTTCCATCTGGAAAGCTTACCTCGATTGTGGGTTTATCAGGATCCGGAAAAAGTACACTGGTAGGTATACTTTCAGGAAGAAACAGGAACTATGCTGGAAGCGTAAAGATATCTGGATGTGAACTGAGTGAACTACCTGCTGATATTAAAAATTCAGCAGTTACGATAGTTAAGTCAGATAGTTACATTTTCGGTGGAACGATATACGACAATCTCAAAATAGCATGTCCGGATGTGAATTCCAGAAATATGATAGATGCCTTAAAACAGGTTGGACTTCTGGATGAACTCTTATACAAAGTGGGAGAAGTTGAAATACTAGCATCAGATGGAAAGATAAACGGAGATGCTGAGGATAATAATTCGGATAATGCTGAATTAAAAAGGCTTGCTAAAATACTCATGCTTAAATTGGAAGAAGGTGGGCGCAATTTGTCTGGCGGACAGAGGCAGAGACTTAGTATTGCGAGAGCACTTCTTGCCAACTCGCCGGTTATGATATTTGACGAGGCAACGAGCAATATAGACCTTGAAAATGAGCAGCAAATAATGGGTGTAATTAAAAAACTTGCCCGTAGTAAAACGATTATTCTCATTTCTCACAGGCTTGGAAATGTTGTATCCTCAGATAATATCTATATGCTTGATTCCGGAAAATTAATAGGCTCTGGTAAGCATGATTCTTTGGTTAAATCACTATCTTCGTATAAGCAGATGTATGAGAATCAGAAAAAACTGGAAAGCTATAATAATCAGACTGGCCGGAAGAAAGCAAGTGTAGAAAAAGTTAAGTTTATAAATGCTGAACTGAGAACATACGAGGAAGTTGAAAATGACATTGCGCTGGAAACAGCTGAATTCAACGATGGCTTCTTTACAGAAGAACGCCGATCAGGTCTTAGCATTATGAGAAAACTCATAGTACTCATAAGACCTCTTATACCTGCTATGTTTTTTGCAGTATTGCTTGGTTCAGTAGGATTTATGATGGCTATAATGCTAACCGTTATAGCAGCTGGAGATATAGACAAAGGAAACTACACAGATACATTTTTCTGCATTATGATTGGCGTGGCTGTAATGAGAGGACTCCTGCATTATGGAGAGCAGTATCTGAATCATTATATTGCATTTAAATTACTTGCGCGTATCAGACATAAGGTATTTGAAAAGCTGAGAGAGCTCTGTCCTGCAAAGCTTGATAGAAAAGATAAGGGCAATCTTATAGCAATCATTACATCTGATATTGAAAAGCTTGAAGTTTTCTATGCGCATACTATCTCACCTATTATGATAAGCTTTATTGTTACGGGAATCATAACTATATTTCTTATCAGACGAAGTGTTATAGTAGGCCTTGTTGCTTTGCTGGGATATTACTTAATCGGAGTAATAATTCCATTTGTAAATGGCAAACGAGGCAGTAAATCAGGTATGAGTGCCGGAAATGATTTCGGTTCTCTAAATACCACTGTGCTGGAATCTCTATATGGACTAGATGAAACTATACAATATCAAAATGGTGATGCCAGAATAAAACTTATGGAAGATCGCGCAGAAAAACTAAGAGTATCACAGCATAAGCTTAGTAAGTTAGAAGCGGATCAGAAATCATTTACGAATCTGACGATACAGATTATCAATCTGATAGTTCTTCTGATAGTTGTCTGGCAGGTAGGATATGGCGCAATATATCCTATCGACTGTCTGCTGGTTCTGACCCTTGTTATGAGCTCTTATGGACCGGTTGTAGCACTTTCTAATCTGTCTAATAACCTCAGCAACACGCTGGCAAGTGGAGAACGTGTACTTAGCCTGTTAGAGGAAAAACCTAAGGTTACAGAGGTTATTTCCGATACTGATCAGAAGGAAAAAGGGAAAGAAAATAAGAAAGCGAAAAAGAAAGCAAAAAAGAAAGCGAGACAGGATGAAAATCAGGAAGAAAAACATAGTGAAAAAGACGGTGACGAAAATGCAGTGAGTGAGAAATTAGATATAGAAATAACCGATGCAAGACCAGAAATGCAAATGGAAACTACAGGTGAGGCCACTGACATAGACACAGATGTAGACACAACACCTGTCAGTTACATACAGAATATTCATGGAATTGCACTCGAAAATATTTACTTCTCATATGGCGGAAAATTTGTTCTACAGGATATGTCCATGAATATAAAAGGTGGACAGATAACAGCTATCCACGGCCCAAGCGGCTCGGGCAAGTCAACTATCCTAAAACTCTTGATGAGATTCTATGATCCTCAGGATGGAAAAGTAATCATCAGTGAGGCTATAGGTAAGGATTATGACATTAAAACAATTCAATCAGACACTCTACGAAATATGGAAAGCTATGTAACTCAGGAAACATGGCTGTTCCATGACACTATCAGAAGAAATATAGAAATAGGTTCTTTGGGAGCTACAGACGAAGAAATATATGAGGCAGCTAAGAAAGCATCTATTCATGATTATATCATTTCTCTTCCAAATGGATACGATACAATGATTGGCGAATCTGGAGATACACTTTCAGATGGAGAAAGACAAAGAATTGGAGTGGCAAGAGCATTTCTCCATAATGCTCCAGTTATGATTCTGGATGAGCCTACTAGCAACCTTGATGCACTGAATGAAGGAATAATCCTAAGTTCACTTGAGGAAGAAAAGGAAAGAAGCATTATTCTTGTATCACATCGGAAGAGTACTGTCAGCATAGCTGATAAGGTTTTTGTTTCAGAATGAGATCTGCCTGACATGGCTTAGCCCACCAATTAATTGTTGGTGGATATCAGGAAAGGATGTGGATATTATGAATAGATTCCGCATGAGCTCAACAGCACGAATACTCATTTTGGTAGTTTCTGCGCTTATTATTTTAAATGGCGTTACTGGATATATTCTGATTATTGTTACAAGAGATACCATTAAAGAACAGATTCAAAATCGAATGCTGGATGTCTCAAATAGTGCAGCAGCTAGTATTGACGGCGATATCTATGAAAAAATTCAGGCAGAAGATAAGGGAACTCCTGAATATGAACAAATCCTGAAAGGGCTAAGCGTTTATAGAGATAATATTGAGCTTAAATATATTTATGGAATAAGGGATAATGGAAATAACAATTTTATATATACCATAGATCCTGATTTAGAAAATCCAGCGGAATTTGGTGAGCCGGTAGTATTTACAGAAGCTCTTCAGCAGGCAAGCCTTGGAGTGTCCTCTGTTGTTGAAGTTCCATATACAAATGAATGGGGCAAATTCTACAGTTCATATAGTCCGATTAAAAATTCTTCTGGAGAAGTTGTAGGCATAATTGCAGTGGATTTCGATGCAACCTGGTTTGAAAAAGCAATATACAGAAATATAAAAATCATAGTTGTAAGCTCTATAGTATCTCTGCTTGTCGGGACAATGATAGTAATTATTGTCACCAGCCGAATGAGAAATAAAATACGTATATTAGATGAACATATATATGAGGCTGAAGAAAAAATAAATGAACTGGCAGTACAAAATAAACTTAAATCTTTAGTTGAAGAAGATGATATACATAAGCGCTACCCAAGAGGAATAATATTATATTTCAGAGATGAACTTGACGTAATGAGCGATCACATCATATCACTTCTTACAAAACTTCAAAGATATACAGAGTATATTATTGATCATTCATATATAGATGGAATGACAGGACTTGAAAATAAGAAAGCATACATTAAAAAAGTAAGAGAAATGAATGAAAAGATTAGTAATATATCACAGAGAAAGTCACAGCTAGAGTTGCAGTCAGAATCACAGTCATCTGTAGACGAACTAATCTTCTCAATTCTGGTTTTTAATGTAAAAGGGGTAGGAGCACTAAATAAAAAGTATGGCTACGAGGCCGGCGACATAGCAATCAAAAAAGCCTCAAAAGCACTTGCGAAAGCATTTCCCCGCGAAATAGGCTCACTTTATCATCTTAACGGTGGAGAATATGCCGTGGTTATAGAAAAGGAACTAGAAGGCAGTATCGAAGGCATTTATAACCTGGTTGAAGAACATCTGAGAAGTCAGAATGAAAAAATCAATAAAGGTGAAAGAGAATCAGACTACGATATAATCGTTAAACTGACTAAAGGAGAAGCTACCTACGATAGTTCAAAAGACCGTACCTTTGGGGATGTTTTCCATAGAGCCGAGCAGGATATGTTGGAGAACAAAGGAAATAATCAAACTATTTACCCCAATTAATCGTAATATCTATTTTTAGGATACCTAAGCGGGAATCCTCGGTAATTCAATTACCGAGATGAAAGTGCCATTTTATACCTGATTGAACTATAAGGATTAATTATTGTTTCTATATAGTATTTGCGATATAATAAACAATATAACTGCGAGTCAAAATAGGTGTTTCATTTGATTTTAAGAGTAGAAGATTATGTGATTGGAAGGTGTTATAATATATTTGTTTGAGGCGGGTAACGTTCTTCTTGAATTAGTTACCTTGGGGGATGTATGGAAAAGGAAAAGTCAATCTTCAATTGGAGAAAAATCTTTATAGGTTTTTGCATAGTCATAGCGGCGCTAGCAATCGGCGCAGCTGTGTTTTTTGCGTTCAAATTACATGTAGATGCTAAGGCAGCTCTGAGAGATGCGAAGAATGTTCGTATGGCCCTTAGAAGTGCAGATATTGAAATGTATGCTAAAAATATGACCATATATAATCCCCAAAGAAAGAATGGTATAGAGGCTGGTGTAAAGGAAAAGGTAGAACAATTGTTCGTACCAGAAGGAACTTATACTATTAATTCTTACAATAAAAAAGAACATGAACTTACGGGACTTACTTATAGAAAGGGACATTATATAGTTACATTCAATAAAAGTGGTGATAAGATTAGATGGAAAGTAGATTATCTTTTCAATGTATATAAATATGATGAATTCGATGTGAAGCTTGAGGATGATTGATGAAGTTTAGTGATTTAAGATGAGTTAAGAAGGTGGCACTGGAGGCAACGGATAAATTATGGATTGGCTTGAAATATCTATAATTGCAGCAAGAACCTTAATTGAGATTATATTTTTTGCTATAGGAGCGAGCATTTTTTCCTTCTTAAATGTTATAATATATAGACTTCCTAGAAAAAAGCAGTTTACTAAAGGTAAATCAATGTGTACCTCATGTGGACATGAGCTCGTGATGAAAGATATGATACCTATTTTTTCATGGGTGAGTCTCAGAGGTAAATGCAGGTATTGCGGAGCTCCAGTTTCAGCAAGATATACGTTAGTAGAGCTTTTAGGAGGTTTCTTTTCTGTTATGTGGACCATGTATTATGGAGTTAAACCGATGGCAGCAGTTGCTTTTTTAATATCTTGCGTGGTAACTGTGGTTGTATTTATCATGTTTGATAAAATTCTCAAAAAGCATGAAGATGAAAAATATTGAGGCTTATTTAAGAATACTTTTTGAGTTGATCGTGAATAGTAACATAGAACCGTGAGTTGACATAGTAGTGATGTATGTACAGTTGACATAAATCACTTATATGGGTTAAAATATAAGGTACTTTTAGTTTATATTGTAAGATATAGGACTATTGTTTATCTACTGATGACTATTATTTGTTAGTTATTTTAAGGTGGGAGAAGATATGGCAGTAAGCTACAAATACAGGGCTCAGAATGCCGAGGGTAAGTTGATAACTGGTGAACTCAAGGCAAATGACGAGTCTGAACTTCATAATAAACTGAAAACAGATGGGCTTCTGCTTGTTGAGGCAAAGGAGGCTACCAAGGCTAAGCAGACACACAAGAAGCTCAAGTATGATAGGGTTGCTGATTTTGCCAGGAATCTTAGCAAACTTCTTGGGGCTGGTGTTACTCTTGTTAAGGCACTCAGAATTATTTCTGAAGATGAGTCGATTAAGGAAAGTGAGCGTAAGATTTATGCGGATGTACTAAGACTTGTTCGTTCGGGTATGACGTTATCTGATGCTTTAGAAGAACAAGGTGGAACTTTTCCCACGCTTTTTGTAAATATGATTAGAAGTGCTGAGTCTGGTGGAAATATGGATTCTACAGCTGCTAATATGGCGGAGTATTACAGCAAAGAATACAAGCTTCAGCAGAAGATTAAAAGCTCAACTACATATCCTAAGATTTTAGGTGTGCTGATAGTTGTAGTTGTAATTATCATAATGGGATTCGTACTTCCTCAGTTTGACAGTCTGTTTGCTCAAATGGAACAACTTCCAGTTGCTACAACAATTCTTATGGCTATAAGTGATTTTGTTGCAAAGAGATGGTATCTGCTTATTCTCTTTGGCGTAATAATCTTTATGGTATTCAAGATTGTAACATCATTTCCGAAAGTTCGTCTTTTACTTGATAAGCTTCAGATACATCTTCCTAAAATAGGTGGACTTAGAAAGATTATATATACGGCAAGATTCTCAAGAACTCTTGCAAGTATGTATTCAGCAGGTATTCCGATTGTTACATGTCTTCAGATTGCAAAGACTACCATCGGCAATACATATATAGAAAGTCAGTTTGATCAGATGATAGCTGATATTCGTGCTGGTAAACCTTTGTCAGAAGGAATAGCAGGTATCGATGGATTTGTTAAGAAACTGCCTTCCTCAATTGCAGTTGGTGAGGAAACAGGAGCGCTTGATTCCATGCTTGTATCCATCGCGGATCAGATGGACTATGATAGTGAGATAGCTATAGAACAGTTAGTTGCTATGGTTGAACCCGTAATGATAGTAGTAATGGCAGCTGTAGTTGGATTTATTATGATAGCCGTTATCCAGCCTATTTATGGATCTTATCAGAGTATTGCAAATCAGGGGGGCTGATATGAGTGTTAGCGTTTATTTTTCAAATCAGATAATTCAGATAGCCACCGGTACAAGAGGTGCTAAAGGAAAACTTACAAATGTATATACAACTATGGCTCCTGATGGAAGTATCATAAATGGTATTGTAATGGATGCGGAATCTCTGGGACAGCATGTTAAGAACTTCTGGGAACAGAACAATCTTCCTAAGAAGGATGTTTATCTTATTGTTAATAGTAATAAGATAGCCGGAAAGAATCTTGAAGTGCCAAATATGAATCCGAAGAAAACTCTCGCATTTATAATTAGAGAGTTTGCGGATATGCAGCGTGAGGACGATGAGAATACCATCGCATTCACGCCTATTGGCGTTAATAAAAAAACAAAGACACGTAAGATATATGCTGAAATGGCGCCTAAAGACCAGCTCCGTGAGTTTATTGAGATATTTTCTAATATGGGAATAACACTGAAGGGTATAATATCAGGAGAAGGAAGCATTATTGGATATGCTCAGATGACTCTTGCAAAGAAAATGAGTACATTTATCCTTCAGATTATAAATGGAAACCTTGTGTCAAATGTACTCTTTGTTGATGGTACATTTAGATATTATAACTCAATTAGATGTTTTAATGAACCAGGTACTATGGAATATCTGGATGACCTTGCTCGTTCTCTTAATCAGTTAGAACAGTTTATGAATACTGAGAAGATTACGTCTAAGGTTGAAATGATTTATGTGGCTGGTACAACAGCTGATAATCTTCAGACGTACAATCAGGTAGTGCATGAACATGGTGTCGAGGCAGTCTGCGAGTTGGTTCGTACTGGACTTAGTTCAGACCCGGCACTTGAGCATGAGTCTCAAACAGCTCTTTTTGCTGTAAGTGGTCTCTTTGATCAGGGAAAGGAGAGTAACTTCCTTACTTATTTCAGCCTTAAGAAAGAGGAAGAGAAGAGCATCGATCCTGCAACAAAGAAGAGGATTATTACAATTGGAGCGACCTTGATTGTAATGTTAGTTGCATTTGGAGTATGTCTTACTATGAGACTTATTCGAGAAGCCATTTACGATGATGCAAAGAGCTATAATAAGAGTCCTTCAGTAGTTATGCAAGCGATGGCTTACGATGAAGCTGTTGAGAAGCGTGATTCTATGCTTGCTAAGTACAATTCCATAAATACAGTTGTTGAAACTATTGAATCTTATCCTGTTTGTAATGATGATGTAATAGAAATAATAGAAGAGACTGCAAGAGGATATGCTGAAATAGAAATTCTCAGCTTCGATGCAGATCAGGGAAAAGTTACATTTTCGGCCAAAGCTGGAAATGTTAATGATATATATAAATATATCGACAAGCTACTGACAGAAAAGATATTCATGCAGGTTGATCATACTGGATATAGTTATGACGAATCAACTGACCTTTATGATATACATGTTAACTGCACGCTGGCAGAATCTGTAGGAAGAACGGAGGAGAACTAGCATATGAAGACTAATATGACAGAACGCGATAAAAAACTCCTCACTTTTATGTTTCTTTTTGTAGTTATTGTTGCAATAGGATATTGGGGTATATATCCTCAGGTTAAGCGTTACAAAGCACTAGAAACTAAAATTGAAAAAGAAACTGAAGAAAAGAAGCTTAATCAGATGAAGATAGCAAATCTTGGTATGATTGAAGCTCAGGCGGATGAGTATGAGGCGAAAATCTCTACTAAGAAAGATGAATTCTATCAGATAATGAATAGTTCTGAGATTGATAGAATGATGACAGAGATGGCAGTATCGAATAATCTCGATATATATGATCTGAATTTTACTATGCCAACTGCACCAACAGATCGTATGGCATATCAGTATTCTGCTCTTTATGAGCGTCAGCAAGAATTAAAAGCAGAGTATGAATCGAGTTCTGACGATGATTTGGATACTTCAACATCTGATTTATCTCTGGAAGAAGATGTTGAGGATTCGGATGAAGAATCTTCAAAAGAGTCAAATAGTAAGAGTGGTAGTTCTGGTGGAAACACTGCTGCCTTAATGGAAGAAGTGATGGGTGGTGAAGAAGGAGGATATCAGCCAAATACCGATATCTATGCAGTACCTGTTAAAATGACTGTTGGTGGTGATCTTTATGACCTTGAAGGCTTCATCGAAAGTATTCTAAAAATGGACAGAAGGATTCTTCTGGTAGGATATAGCTGGGGAGAATTCAGAGATGTGATTCGAAGAGATGCTGATGGAAATATTATCAGTAGTTCTGCAACAGCTAGTAGCTCTGGCGCATCTGCAGGAGAGGTTACAGACTCAGCTGCTTCAGAAACATCAGACGAAACTTCTTCTGATGGAGTTTCAGCAACTGAACTTTCGAATACACAGATTGAAGTTGTAACTCGCAAGTCTTTGACAGTTAGTTTGGAGATATATATGTGCGATACAGCAAGTATCGAATCATCATTAAATGGTGAATCAGAAAATGTAGAAGATGGTGTAACTGATGTTGATGAAGATGGGGAAAGTGATTCTGAGGATATCAGTGAATAAGATAAGATTTAGGTATTAATGCTCGATATGAGGAGACCGGCTTATGGAAATGCGATCAAACAAAAACATACGTATTGGAGATGTCTTGAAGGAGTTCGGTTACGTTACCGAAGATGACATCGGTGCAGCTATTGAATACCAGAAGACGCATGAAGGGGTTCGTCTTGGTGGTGCACTCATAGCTATGAATATAATTACTGAAAAGCAGATGCTCGAAGCATTGGGACGAAGACTTCAGTATAACGTTGTAAACATTTCCGATC
>JAILEL010000355.1 GCA_024687845.1 Eubacterium sp. | reverse complement strand
GACAGACTTATTAACAATTCAAATGTAAACCTGTACATCTCATTTGATAATGAGATGGTTGGAACTCTGATGGGAGAGGCTTTGGTTAATTCCGGGTTGAAAAACAAAAAAGTGCTAATGCTTTCCGGACCTACCGAAGATAGTAATGTTGCGATGGTTGAAGCAGGCTTCACCCATGTTATGGATAACAATAATGTTTCTATAATAGAGTGCTTCCATACTACCGGATGGAAGGCTGAAGAAGCCTCTGAATATATAGGCAGGCATATCACGGAGCTTGGAGATGTAGATGCTATTATGTGTGGTAATGACAATATTGCTACTACCATAATAAGAACACTATCCGAAGCAAGACTGGCTGGAAAGATTAAGATAGTGGGACAGGATGCAGATCTGGAGGCTTGTCAGAGAGTTGTGGAAGGTACACAAGTCATGACAGTTTATAAGCCTGTTGAGAAGCTGGCTCAGAAGGCTGCTGAATATGCGATAAAGCTTGGAAAGAGCAGACGAGAGGGCAAAGTAACAAAGCTTACAGACATTGAAAATACTATTTCTGACGGCACATACAATGTTCCGTATTTCTATATAGATCCAATTGCAGTGACAAAGGACAATATAGATGAGACTATTATTGCATCTGGATTTCATTCGAGAGATGAGGTATATCTGAATGTAAGTGATTAAACCGTTTCTATTCACGGATAACTCAAAATGTCATAAATTATAAATTTATAGCACGATATTGTTATTTTTGGAACAATATAACAATATCGTGCTATTTTTATGCGAATTTTTGTTCATGTAGCTTTAAAAAATGATAAAAATTGAAAGAAACTGACAATCTATTGCTATTTACAGTGTGTTAATATTAATATGTCGAAAGGAAAAGAAGGAAAAATTATCATTCGTTCGGCAAAAATACATAGAAACTAAAAACAATACAAAATAGGAGGTTTTAGTATGTTTAAGAAAAAGTTTATGGCTGCCCTTCTGGGAACAGCAATGGCAGCAAGCCTGCTTGCAGGTTGTGGATCATCAGACACAAGTAGTTCAGATTCTTCATCTGATACAGCAGCTACAGAGGCAGCTGAGACAACAGAAGCAAAGGCTGAGGAAGAAGCTCCTGCAGATGATACAGAAGCTACAGAGGCAGCTGAGACAACAGAAGCAGCTGAGGACACAGCAGCAGATGCAACATCTGGTGAAGGAAAGAAAGTCGGCGTTTCAATGCCTACAAAGGACCTTCAGAGATGGAATCAGGACGGCGACAACATGAAGAGCGAACTTGAGGCAGCTGGTTATGAAGTTGACCTTCAGTATGCTTCAAACGATGTTCAGACACAGCTTTCACAGGTTGAGAACATGATTTCTGGTAAGTGTGACGTTCTCGTTATCGCAGCTATCGAAGGTTCTTCACTTGGTGAGGCACTTGGAATGGCTAAGGATGCAGGAATCCCTGTTATAGCTTATGACCGTCTGCTTATGGATTCAGATGCAGTTTCTTACTATGCAACATTTGATAACTACATGGTTGGTACAGTTCAGGGTACTTATGTAAAAGATACACTTGACCTTGACAATGCTGCAGGACCATTCAACATCGAGCTCACAGCTGGTGACCCTGGTGATAACAATGCTGGTTTCTTCTTCAATGGTGCTTATGATGTACTTAAGCCTTACATCGAGTCTGGAAAGCTTAACGTAGTATCAGGTCAGAAGACATTTGAAGAGTGTGCAACTCCTACATGGGCAACAGAAACAGCTCAGTCAAGAGCAGAGAACATCCTTTCATCATACTATGCTGATGGAACAAACGTTGATGTATGGCTTTGCTCAAATGACTCAACAGCACTTGGTGTTGAGAACGCACTTGCAGCTAACTACACAGGTACATACCCAATCATCACTGGTCAGGACTGTGATATTGAAAATACAAAGAACATGATCGCTGGAAAGCAGTCAATGTCAGTATTCAAGGATACACGTACACTTGCAAGCCAGGTTGTTAAGATGGTTGGCCAGATTATCAAGGGCGAAACAGTTGATGTTAATGATACAACAACATATAACAACAATGTAATTACAGTTCCTTCATACCTTTGCGAGCCTGTATTCGCAGATGCAAACAACTACAAGGAACTCCTCATTGATTCAGGTTACTATACAGAGGATCAGCTTAAATAATTAGAATTTCTAATGTAACTATTAATGACAGGCGGGCATTATATATACCCGCCTGTCGATTAATGAAAAAAAACACTATTTATAATCGGGTAAAATATATATTTATTATCAATAAAAACAATTGAATCATCAGATTGTTTTATATTTTTTTAAAAGATTTATTAACTAGGGAAAAGTAATCATAGAGTTTTATATAATGGCAGTAAGTTAGAACTGCTTTTATATAATTGGGAGATTAATAGATTCAGTAGTTTAGAAGTTATAGGAAAGCAAGCAAAAGAAAGATTGGAGGGATAATTTTGGCTAAGATATTACTTGAAATGAAGAATATCACCAAAGTCTTCCCAGGCGTTAAGGCCCTTGACAATGTAAACTTACAGGTGGAAGAAGGAGAAATTCACGCTCTCGTTGGTGAGAACGGAGCTGGAAAAAGTACACTGATGAACGTACTTTCGGGAATATATCCATTTGGCAGTTATGAGGGCGACATCGTCTATGACGGGGAGGTTTGTCAGTTCCAGACCATCAAAGATTCTGAGGGTAAAGGAATTGTAATAATTCATCAGGAACTCGCACTCGTACCGCAGATGTCCATTGGCGAGAATATGTTTTTGGGTAATGAACGCGGTAGTAAAAATGCAATAAATTGGAATGAAACGTATGGTGAAGCTGATAAATACCTGAAAATGGTAGGTTTATCAGAATCTTCGCGCGTACTTGTAAAAGATATAGGAACAGGTAAACAGCAGCTGGTTGAGATTGCAAAGGCTCTTGCTAAGAATGCAAAGCTTCTTATCCTCGACGAGCCTACATCATCGCTTAATGAAACAGATTCAAGGGCTCTTCTTGATCTCATGCTTGAGTTTAAGAAGAAAGGCATGACGATGATCATCATTACTCATAAGCTTAATGAGGTTGTTTACGTAGCAGATAAGATAACAGTTGTCCGCGATGGTTCAACAGTTGAAACCATGGACTGCCATACAATGGATATCGATGAGGATAGAATCATCAAGGGAATGGTTGGTCGTGAGATCACAGACAGATTCCCTAAGAGATCAGGTGTAGAAATCGGCGATATCAATATGGAGGTTAAGAACTGGACAGTTCATCATCCTCTTTATACCGAGCGTAAGGTTGTAGATAATGTAAACTTCAATGTTAAAAAGGGTGAAGTTGTTGGTATCTATGGACTTATGGGCGCCGGTAGAACTGAACTTGCTATGAGTATTTTTGGTAAATCATATGGTTCAGATATTCAGGGAACTCTTTCCATACAAGGAAGGCAGACAGTTCTTAAGAATCCAAGAGAAGCAATCGATGCAAAACTGGCATATGTTACTGAGGACAGAAAAGGAAATGGACTTGTTCTTTCTAATCCTATCCGAGTAAATACTTCTCTTGCAAATATGAAAGGTGTCAGCAACAATGGAATCATAGATTCTGATAAGGAATATGCAGTAGCTGTAGAATATAAAGACAAGCTTCGTACCAAGACACCTACCGTTGAGCAGAATGTTGGTAACCTATCTGGTGGTAACCAGCAGAAGGTACTTCTTGCAAAATGGATGTTCACCGATCCAGATATTCTGATTCTTGACGAACCTACAAGAGGTATCGACGTAGGTGCTAAATATGAGATTTACTGTATCATCAATGACCTTGTTAAAGCTGGAAAATCAGTAGTTATGATTTCTTCCGAGCTTCCGGAGGTAATTGGAATGAGTGACAGGATATATATCATGAACGAAGGAAAATTCGTAGGTGAGATGCCTGCTTCTGAGGCTACACAGGAAAATATTATGGCATGTATCCTTCAGTCCGGAAAGGGAGGTGACCAGTAGTGGAGATAAAAATCGGTGAAGTATTAAAAAAATATACAATGGTCATTGCCCTTATAGCTGTAATGATATTCTTCCAGATTACAACTGGTGGTAATATACTTCTTCCACAGAATATCAATAACCTGATCAGTCAGAATGCATATGTGTTCGTTCTTGCAGCAGGTATGCTCCTCTGTATCCTGACAGGTGGTAATATCGATCTGGCCTGCGGTTCCGTAATCTGCTTTGTTGGTGGTATTGGTGCCGTGCTTATGGATAAAAACATAAATGTCTGGGTAGCAGTTATAGTTATGCTTGTCGGAGGTCTTCTGGTAGGTGCATGGCAGGGCTTCTGGATTGCTTATGTAAAGGTTCCACCATTTATCGCTACTCTGGCAGGTATGTATGCCTTCAGGGGACTCGCGAACGTTGTACTTCAGGGATTTACAGTTGGTATTAGAAATACTACTTTCCTGAATGTATTCGGTGGTGGTGCAGATTGCTACATTCCTGATCTGTTCCATGGAAATGGAATTAACATTACATGTCTTCTGGTAGGTGTTATCCTCTCAGCAGTTTATGTAATTCTCGTAGCAAAAAGACGTATATCAGCTAAGGCTAAGGGCTATGAAGCTGGTCCTATAGCATCAGATATTGCTAAGTCAGTTATAATCTGTGCAGCAGTTGTATGGTTCTTCTTCAAGCTTTCAAAATATAAGGGAATTCCAACATCCCTTATCTGGATAGGACTTGTACTTCTTGCATATGCTTATATTACAGGAAATACAACAATGGGTCGTTACCTTTATGCAGTTGGTGGTAATGAAAAAGCTACCAGACTTTCCGGTGTAGACCCAAGAAAGGTTTATCTGTTTGCATATATCAATATGGGACTTATGTCCGGTCTTGCAGGTATCCTTACTATAGCAAGAGCAACACAGGCACAGCCAACATTTGGTCAGGGTTATGAAATGGATGCTATCGCAGCCTGCTTCATTGGTCGAGCAAGTGCATATGGTGGTGAAGGAAATGTATTCGGTATCGTTATCGGTGCTCTTCTCATGGGTGTAATCAACATGGGTATGAGTATCATGGGTATTGAAGCTAACTATCAGAAGGTAGTTAAAGGTATAGTTGTTCTTGTAGCCATAATCTTTGACGTAGTATCAAGTAGGAAGAAAAAGTAAGGGAGGAGGATGAGTCATGGCTAAAAAATATTTAAATATACTTAAGAAAAATGCAATGCTTATAGTCCTCGTCCTGGTATATATCTTCTTCGTGATTATGACAGGCGGTGGAATGTTTGAGCCACTGAATTTCAATGCTCTTATAACACAGAATGCATATGTATTCGTTCTTGCAACTGGTATGCTTATGTGTATGCTGACAGGTGGTAATATCGACCTTTCCTGCGGATCCTTTGTATGTTTCCTCGGAGCTATCGGCGGTATTCTCATGCAGGTTAAGCAGATGAACCCTGGAGTATCATTATTATTGATGCTTCTTGTGGGTGTTATATATGGATGCGTACTTGGTTTCCTTATTGCTTATGTAAATATCCCACCATGGATTGCAACACTGGCTGGATACCTTGCATTCAGAGGCTGGGGAACAGCACTTCTTTCAGCAAATAGTAATACAGGATCTATCTCATTTGCAGCTCAGCAGACTTTCCTTAATATTTTCTCTGGAAAGCTCTTCGCTACACCAGCTGGAACACTTAATATAGTATGTCTGGTTGCTGGTATTGTTGGTAGCGTGGCTGTTGCAGTAGTTAACTTCATGACCAGAGCAAATAAGATCAAGAAGGGTTATGAAGCAGATTCAATGGTATCTGTTGTTGTTAAAACTGTACTTGCGGTAGCAGCTATTATGCTCTTTGCTTACAAGCTTGCTATGGCAGGTGGAATTCCTACAGTACTTGTATGGGTTATAGCAATAGTACTTATATACAGCTTCATTACATCTAAGACAATTCTTGGACGTTATTTCTATACAATTGGTGGAAACGCTGAAGCAACAAGACTTTCAGGTGTTAATACTAAGATGATAATGTTCCTTGCATACCTTAACATGGCAGTACTTACAGCAATTACAACATTCATAGTTGCAGCTAGATTCCAGGCAGCTAACTCAACTGCTGGAACAAACTATGAGATGGATGCTATCGCAGCCTGCGTAGTTGGTGGTGTATCAGCTTATGGTGGTTCAGGAAAGATCTTCGGAATGGTTATCGGAGCTACACTTATCGGTGTTATCAACCTTGGAATGTCACTTACAGGCGTTGATGCTAACTGGCAGAAGATAGTTAAGGGTGTCGTTCTTCTTGCAGCCGTTGTATTTGATATCGTAGCAGCAAAGAAGAATGCAACAAAATAATATAAAATATAATAAGAAAAAAAGTTAACTGATTACCTAAATATATTTAGTATTTTGCTAATTTGCTTTTCAACAAGATGTTTGTTTCTAATCGTTTAAGATTAGATATACATAAAAACCCTCCTTATGTATGATAAACATACAACATGTAATTAGTTCTCTTCAACAAAAGTCCTCCGGAGTGCTCCTCGGCACAAGGGAGGACTTTTACTTTTTGTGAATAATGACGAATAGTGTCCATTATATGAATATGTTGTTGTGAAATTCATGGATTTTTGATAAAATAATGGAGTGCACTGTTACTATTCGCGGTTGATAAGAATATTTTTTGATTCAACCGCGATTAGAGAACGTGGTGGCAAAAAGCGAAAAATATAATGCAGAATATTAATGGAGGTGTTACACATGAATGTATTTACTACAGACAAGATTCGTAATGTAGTTCTGCTTGGACATGCAGGCTCGGGGAAAACTTCTTTAACAGAGGCGATTGCATATCTGTCAGGTATGACCAATAGAATGGGGACTGTTGAAGCTGGAAATACTATTGCAGATTATGAGAAGGAAGAGATAAAGAGAAAGATTTCAATTAGAACATCAGTAGTACCTATTCAGTGGGATGGCTACAAGGTTAATATCCTTGATACACCAGGATTTTCAGATTTTATCGGTGAAGTTGAGGAAGCTGTTTCGGTTGCTGATGCTGCTATAATCGTTGTTTCAGGTAAGTCGGGAATCGAGCTTGGAACAAAACGTGCCTGGGAGCTCTGTGAGAAGAAGAACCTTCCAAGAATGGTATTTGTAACAGAGATGGATGATGATCATGCAAGCTTCAGAGAGATAGTTCAGCAGCTTCAGGAAATGTATGGTAAGAGAATAGCACCATTCCATTTACCAATCCGTGAAAACGAACAGTTTGTAGGTTATGTAAATGTCATTCAGCAGAAAGCTAAGAGATGGAATGATAAGGGAACAGTTGACAAGTTTGATGTTCCTGATTATTCACAGGAAAATCTCCATATCTGTCGTGATGCACTTGTTGAAGCAGTTGCTGAGACCAGTGAAGAGTTTATGGAAAGATATTTTGAGGGTGACGAGTTTTCAGAGGATGAGATCAGACAGGCTCTCAGAGTTGGCGTTACAGATGGTTCTGTAGTTCCAGTTCTCATGGGTTCAAATATTCAGGCTCGTGGTATGTATACTCTCATGGCTGATATTATTAAATATTTCCCTGAGCCGGATAAATGTAAGTGCGCAGGTATTAATACTACAAATAATGAAGTATTTAATGCTGATTATGATTTCTCAAAGCCAAAGTCAGCATATATATTCAAAACTATAGCAGATCCATATATTGGTAAATATTCTCTTATCAAGGTAAATTCCGGTGTTCTTAAGCCAGATGATGTGCTTTATAATTATCACCGTGATACAGAGGAGAGATTAGGCAAGCTTTATGTTATCTGTGGTAACAAGGTTGAAGAGGTTAAGGAGCTTCATGCTGGTGATATTGGAGCTCTTGCTAAGCTTTCTGCCAGCCTTACAACAGATTCACTTTCTACAAAGAAGAATCCTATCACATACATCAGAGCTGCTATTTCTAAGCCTTATGTTTATAGACAGTACAAGGCTAAGAATAAGGGCGATGAGGATAAGATATCACAGGCACTCAGTAAGCTTCTCATGGAAGATATGACACTTAAAGTTGTTAATGATAGTGAAAATACTCAGGCCCTTCTCTATGGAATAAGTGGACAGCATCTCGATATTGCCCAGAACATTCTTCAGGAAAAATATAAGGTTGATATCGAGCTTCTGAGACCAAGGATTGCATTTAAAGAGACTATTACCAAGAAGGTTGATACAGAATATAAATATAAGAAACAGTCTGGTGGACATGGACAGTATGGTCATGTAAAGATTATTATGGAGCCACTCGGAACTATGGAGAAACAGTATGAATTCGAGCAGACTGTAGTTGGTGGTGTAGTTCCTAAGAATTACTATCCAGCAGTTGAAAAGGGTATCATAGAGTCAGTTAAGAGTGGTCCTCTTGCAAAATATCCTGTCACAGGTGTTAAGGTTACACTCTATGATGGTAGCTATCATGCGGTAGACTCATCTGAGCTTGCGTTCAAGGTTGCTACAACTCAGGCATTTAAGCAGGGCTTCATGCAGGCTAAGCCAGTTCTTCTTGAGCCAATCGCTAATATGAAGGTTCTTGTTCCAGATCAGTATACTGGAGATGTAATGGGAGATCTGAGTAAGCGCCGCGGCAGAGTGCTTGGACTTAACCCTATGGACAATGGATATCAGGAAATTAATGCTGATATACCATATTCAGAGCTGTATGAATATGATACAAGCCTTTTCTCAATGACAAGTGGAAGCGGAATCTTCTCATATGAATTCGTAAGATATGAGCAGGCACCACAGGAAGTAGCAGATAAAGAAATCGAAGCAGCAAAAGCATCTGAAGAATAAAAGTAATTAAGAAACGGCCCGCCGGGAATTAATTCCTGGTGGGCTGTTTTTCGGTTTAAAACCGAAGACTTTCCTTGTAATATAAGAAAAATCGTGATAAACTAACTTTGTTTTTTGGCATGTTGTTACTGCTTGCTATGTCGGGACTTTTTAACTGTGTTACTGCCGGAAAGCATATAGGAATATTTAAATGTGGAGGAAATGTCATGACTATAGCGCAGATTGGTATTATTGTGTCTATCGTTGTTTATCTGGCAGGAATGCTGGTCGTGGGATTCGTAGCATCACGTAAAACAAAAGATGTTAGTGATTTCTATCTTGGAGGAAGACAGCTTGGACCATTTGTAACAGCAATGAGTGCTGAAGCATCGGATATGAGCTCATATCTTCTGATGGGAGTTCCGGGACTGGCGTATTTTTCAGGAATTGCCGACGCTGGATGGACAGCAATCGGACTTGCAGTTGGAACTTATCTCAACTGGCTCTTTACAGCAAAAAGGCTTAGAAATTATACGGATAAAATCGAAGCAATTACTTTGCCTGACTATTTCAAAAAGAGATTCAAAGATGAGAAGAATATAACACTGCTTATAGGAGCACTTGCTATTATAGTTTTCTTTGTTCCATATACAGCATCAGGTTTTTCAGCTTGTGGAAAGCTTTTCTCAAATCTTTTTGGAGTAAATTATCAGCTTGCAATGATTGTATCTGCAATCATCATAGTTGGATATACAACAACAGGTGGATTCCTGGCGGCTTCTACAACAGACTTTATTCAGTCAATCGTAATGAGTATTGCGCTTATTATTGTACTATTCTATGGAATTAATCAGGCGGGTGGTATGAGCGCAGTAATAGATAATGCAAATTCTCTCAGTGGCTATTTGAATATGAATGCTACATATAACAATGCTACAAATTCAGGTGATCCTTATGGACTCTTTAATAAAATTACTATGTTCTGCTGGGGACTTGGATATTTTGGAATGCCACATATTCTTCTTAGATTTATGGCAATAAATGATCCAAATAAGCTTAAGCTTTCTAGAAGAGTTGCTTCTGTCTGGGTTGTAATATCACTTGGAGTTGCTACCTTCCTCGGAGTAGTCGGAAGAGCAATGACTCAGTCGGGTGTGCTGGATTCACTCATTGATCAGGCAGATCTTACAAGTGCATCGAAGGCAGAAACACTTATAGTAGTTCTGGCGGATCACATTTCACAGAATGGTTTTGGTTATGCTCTGATAGCTGGTCTTATAATAGCTGGAATTCTTGCTTCAACAATGTCAACTGCAGATTCACAGCTTATTGCAGCTTCATCAGCAGTTTCAGAAAATATAATCCAGGATGTTTTCAAGGTCAAGCTCAGTGAAACAGCAGCAATGCTTACTGCAAGACTTACTCTTGTTGTAGTAGCTGTTCTCGGTGTAGTAATTGCCTGGAATCCTAACAGTTCGGTATTTAATATCGTTTCCTTCGCATGGGCAGGCTTTGGTGCGGTATTCGGACCTGCTATGCTGATGTCACTTTTCTGGAAGAGAACAAATCTTTATGGTACAATTGCAGGAATGATATCAGGAGCTGCAATGGTATTTATCTGGAAATATGGCGTTCGTCCAATGGGTGGTGCATGGAATCTGTACGAGCTTGCGCCTGCCTTCCTTGTTGCACTTATATTTATTGTGGTTGTAAGTCTTATCACACCAGCTCCATCAGAGGAAATCTGCACAGAGTTTGATGAAGTTAAGGAAATGTAAATTCGTGATTGTTCAGTAAGTAGGACATATATTTTTGGAAACACCTATGGAACAGTTCCGAAAATAAAAAAGAACGAGAACGGTTGGTGTCTGACATCAGCCGTTGTTTTAAAATTTTATCAGTGAAAGGGAGATAAAAACTTGAAGTGTTTATATTGTGGATCTCAGTATGACGATAAATTTGATATATGTCCTATGTGCGGGACTCTGAAGGGAATGAATATCCCATATCAGCAAATGAATGGTGCTGAGAATAGTTCGGGAAGTAATAATCAACCGATAAATCCTATGGGGATAAGTATTGATAATGTACCAAATAATCCTGTGAACAGAAGTTCATTTAACAATAAGAATGCTGCTGGTATGCCTAATGGCCCAATGGGTGGAACTTATGGAAATAACCAGATGAACGGAGGTATGCCGAATAACCAGATGAACGGTGGAATGCCAAATAATCAGATGAATGGTGGTATGCCAAATAATCAGATGAATGGTGGTATGCCGAACGGCCAAATGGGCGGCAATTCACCGTATAGAAATGCGAATGGCGGCACTTCAAATACGTCAAATCAAAAACCTAAGACTAATAATAGTCTGATCATTATCATAGTTGTGGCAGCGATAGTGGCGATTGCATTTATTTCAATCGTAGCTGTAGTTCTGAAGAAGAGACATGACAAAACCAAAACAGAAGAACCGACAACATCAACTGTAGATGAGTCTGGTGATGGTGAAGACGGAAAAGCTGATGATAAAGATAGTGGCGACGGTGAAGAGGCTACCTCAGAGGAGCAAACTACATCCGCTGAAGATGATAAAACAAGCACCGCTACGGGTGGTAATGCTACAGCTTCAGATGTACATGTCGATGATTCAAAGATACGAGTAGGATGTTCAGTAGAAGAAATAGGAAGCTTCGATAATCCAGGAATGATTCAGTTATGGGGAGGGGCTCCGGTAGTTGCTCAGTCTGAAAACAGTGCTAAGATTGTATTTACAGATGGAAGCCTGTCTGACGTATACTATAGTGTACATGAACTGGGAGATGGACTATACGAGGTTGTTCAAAATGCGGAAGACAGTATTCATTCTGTAGGTCTTGTAAACATTGATGGCGAACAGCTGATTCCTTGTGAGGCGGGTGTTATAAATCATGTTTCCCGTGCCGATGGTCAGAAAGATAACAGCCGTTATCTAAGGGTTTCATATGCGACAGAAGTAACTACTGATAAAAATGAAGCATTCATATATTCATCTGATGATATGTTTTCCTTTATGCCTGATGAAGATGATACTTTATATAAGGGATATGCAAAGGTATATGATCTAAAGAACAAAAAGTTCATAGAAGGCGTAGAAATAACAAATCCTGACAGCTCTTCCATGGTAGAAATCGGAAACAACTTTGCTGTTAAGGATCTTGAAGGCGACTATCATGTATATAACGAAGAAGGTAAGGAAGTCTATTCTGGATCAGCAAATTTAGGAAATGGATATATACTTCCATATACTTCAGGAGGCAGCCAGATACTTGATGAAAATGGAAATCTCTTATACGAAACTGAGGATAACTTATCAGAAGTAGATAGCACCAGCGGTTTAATTAAAAAATATACCGATGATGGTTCAACTCTTATTGATAAAAATGGTAATCAGGTTCTGCCGGAATCATATAAATATATTTATTCAGAAGAATATGGTTTTGTAGAAGTAGAAACTGATGATGAAATTAATAAAATTGTAGATCTGAATGGTAACGTTATAGTTGAGTCTGGTGAAAATATCACTCAAAAACAGGGATATTTCTATTATGATGTAAACGATAAATATTCACTCTATGGTCCAGATGGACTAATATGCGAAAATGCTGAGTCATATCCAGATAATCTGATTCTTCAGTCAGGTTCAAAATTGCTGGTAATCAAAGATAAGGACTACACCTTTGACTGCGGCGAATCATCTGTTGATGGTTTCACTCAGGGAGTGGCAAAGGTAAGGAATGATGCGGGAATGAGTGGAATATTCGAAGCATTTACCGGTCAGATGATACTGGATTATAACTATAAGTCAATCACAACATGTGGTGACTACCTGTATGCAGAAGAAGACGATTCCACATGTAAAGTGTATAAGCTGGTTTATGATTATAGATAAACATGATCAATAAGAGGTGCTTATGACTATCAATCTGGGAAGTGATAAGAAAAAGGTTTATACTATTTTCTGGATATGTCTTGCGGTTGCTGCTGTGGGACTATATCTTTTGGGCGCAGGAAAATCTGGTGGTTCCAGAAGAGCTATCCCTGGAGGGACACCTGCTCCGATACAGACTGAGACTGAGGGGCAGACGGAAATAGATATTCCTGGTTGGCAGGTTGATATTCATTATCTTTATGAATATGAGATGGATGCACTTGTTATACATACTCACAATTATCCGGGATTTGAATTGGGAAATAAGCTGGTGCCGAAGGATGTTGCATTTGCCTGGGGAAGTGTTGCAGAGTATAATGACAGGATTGATTTTAACTGGTCACAAATGGGCAGATGGTACAGTTGGCATACCAGATCTTATGATGAACTAGCACCAGTAGGTGGAGAAAGTGGTGTCAATACCCAGTCTGCAAACTGCCATCTTATTGCTGCTGACAGTAATGTTAAGAAAACTATTAGAAAACTGAAGGTAGGAAATCGTGTTAAGCTGAAGGGGTATCTGGTTAATGTTGATGCATGTAAACCAAATGGATCTACATTTACCTGGAATTCCAGTACAACGAGAGAGGATACTGGAGATGGTGCTTGTGAAGTTATTTATGTGACGGATATAAAAGTAGTTTATTAATTGATTTATATATGAGGTGTTACTATTCACGGTTTATGAGATAGGTAACAAAAATGATTGCTTGCAAGCATTTTTTGCTTACCTATCTCATAATACCTGCGAAGCAGGAACTTAGAATACACGATTTATTGCCTCCGCAAGGAGGCAGTAGAACAACGTCTGCAGATTTTATAAGCTTGCTTAATAAAATCTGTATGACGTGTGTGGAATCAAGAGTGTATTCTAAGTTAACCGTGAATAGTAACTATGAGGTACAAAGCAAGATGAATACGTTTCATGTTAACTTGAAGAAAGTGGTTGATGACAGTTATGATATATCTGTGGGATATGAGCTGCAAAGCGAGCTTATAGATGATCTGAAAAATGGGCTTGTAGGGAAGCTGCATAAGGCTGCGATTATCACAGATAGTATTGTTAAGGAATTATATGCAGATGGAATAGGTGAAGCCCTTAAAGCTGCAGGCTATGATGTTGATATTTTTGTTTTTCCTGAAGGAGAGAAAAGTAAGACCAGGGAAGTAAAGGCAGATATCGAGGATCAGATGCTGGCTAAGGGATATAGAAGAGATTGTTTTATTATTGCTGTTGGAGGTGGTGTTGTAACTGATCTTGCGGGATTCCTCGCAGGAACCTATGGAAGAGGAATTCCATTTATTAACTATGCAACGACTTTACTTTCTGCAGCTGATGCCTCTGTGGGTGGAAAAACTGCAGTAGATACTCCACTTGCCACAAACCTTATCGGGCTTTTCAATCAGCCTAAAAAGGTTTATATCGATATAGCTACATGGAAGACTCTTCCTGAGAGACAGATAATTAGTGGTCTGGCAGAAACTATAAAACATGCCTGTCTTGCTGATGCTGAATTCTTTGATTATCTGGATGAGCACATGGAAGATATACTAAAGCTGGATAGAAAAGCGTGTGAACACATTTCACGGGAGAATTGCAGGATAAAATATGAGGTTGTTATGCAGGATGAGAGAGAATCAGGACTTCGTGAGGTTCTGAACCTTGGTCATACTGTAGGAAGAGCGGTTGAAACCGTGAGTGATTATGAGCTGATGCATGGAGAGGCTGTTTCAATCGGAATGGTTGCAGAGGTTAATCTTGCTAAGAAACTGGGATATCTCTCAGAAGAAGACAGAGTTCGCGTGATAGACCTTCTGAAAAAAGCAGGACTGCCTGTAGAGATTCCGGATTATATCGATAGAGAGGCACTTGTTAAGAAACTTTATACAGATAAGAAAGTGCGAGATGGAAAGCTTCGCTTTGTACTACAGGATGCTATAGGCCACATAAAGGTATTTGGAGAAAATGTATATGCAACGCCAGTAGAAGAGGCAGTTGCACGAGAAGTAATCATGGAACTGTGAATAGTAACGACAACAGAAGTAAAGATGGTGCAATTACTATAAAATTATGGTATATTTGAACAGAAGTTTTCAAGATTATTAGTTTGCTAGTTTGCTAGTTTACTAGTTTGCTAGTTTGCTAGTTTTCCAGTTTGCTAGTTTGTTGAGATAGAGGTTGCATAGCTGATGAATATTATTATGATGCTTATCCTTGCAGTGGCGGGAGGGGTGATATATACATTTTTAAATGTTATTACCCGTCGTCTTGTTGCCGGAGTCAGAAGCCGCGAAGACTATGACGAAGATGTCGATGGCACTATGACTGAGGAAGAGAAGAAAGCCAGTGAAGAGGCAAAGATTATTGAAACTGAATATAAGAAGATTCAAATGAAAGCTGTCTGGGAAGAGAGCAAGGTCAGATTCATTATAGTGATTATTCTTGGAATTATTCTGAGTGGTCTTGCCGGTTTTCATTTTGGTCTGAGTCCTGAGACCTTTATTTTCGCAGTATTTTATGCGCTTCTTGTAATGATAAGCCTTGTTGATATTGCAACTATGGAGATTCCTCCACAGCTTAATTATATAATTCTCGGACTTGGAATTATTTCTGTTTTTATCACGCCGGAAATAACCTGGCTGGAGCGGCTTATTGGCGCAGTTTCCGTTAGTGGATTCTTATTGCTCATTGCCATAATTGTAAAAGGCGGCTTCGGCGGAGGAGATATAAAGCTGATGTTTGCGGCGGGAGTTCTTTTGGGATGGAAGGGCGTACTTACTGCATTTCTTGTAGGAATAGTAATTGGTGCGATAGTTGGAGTTCTTTCCATCATAATCAGTAAGAAAGGATTTAAGAGTCATATACCGCTGGGACCTTCTCTTTGTGTAGGTCTTGTAGTGGCAAGTATATGGCAGACTGGGCTTATTGACTGGTACTGGAATATAATAAAAATGTCGATGCCGAATACTTTTGGCAATTAGAACAAAAAACAGCTCACCTTGGTGAGCTATTTTTTGTGTGAGATTACACTATCTCAAGTATTGTATTTACCATCAGGTCGTTTTGTTTCGGATTCATGAAACAGAAACGGATGTATTTGTTTGAAAGCCCGCGGATGTCGTCACATTTACGGATTATTATGCCTCGCTGGTTACAGTGCATTGCAACATCTGAGGATGTGATGTCATCACGAAGCAGCTTTAAAAGCATGAAGTTTGCATCTGGCTTGAACAGATGAATGGAGCGACTTGTGGACATTGCAAGATATACAAGGGAACGCTCCGTATGGATTGTTGACTGAGACTCTTTGATGTAAGTTTCATCCTTAAACATGTCAGTTATCGCAATTGCAGTAAGAGAAGCAACATTATTCTTCGTGGTCATGAGATCAACTGCCTCTTTATACTCGGTGTTACTCATTATTGCATAAGCGAATCTGAGACCCGGAATTGCGAAGAATTTAGATACACTTCTGATTACAGCTACGTTGTCAGCTTCTTCTGCAAGCTTTACAGCAGTATATTCCTGATACTTCTCGACGAATTCTATATACATTTCATCTATTATCACAAATATATTCTTCTTCTTGCAAAATGTTACAAGCTTCTTGATGTCTTCTAAAGATATCTTCTTCGAGGTAGGGTTATTTGGGTTTGCAAGAATAACTACATCCAGATCATCCTCAAGATTTGAAATGAAGTTATTCATATCCAGCTCGAATTCATTTTCCTCTTTGAGATAATAATAAACCATCTCAACATTAAACTGAGAGAAAACACGTTCATATTCAATTGGTCCGGGAGCTATAACCTTAGCCTTCTTGGGCTTAATAAGTGAAGCAAAAAGTTTGAGAAGATCTGTAGAACCATTTCCCATGATGATGTGATCAAGAGATGCTCCCACATATTCAGAAACTGCTTTTTTAAGCTTTGTATAGTAAATATCAGGATATTTCATGATAGAATCAATATTCTGCTGAATGGCACGTGTAACTGAATCGGGAATTCCACGTGGATTCAGGTTTGCATTATAGAGAACTGTTGAATATTGTTCTATTCTGAGAGGACTAGAATTCATTTTATATACTCCCTTTTAAATATTACTTTTATCTTTAAAAATCAGACTTTATCTGATATAATAAGTTGATTATTTTTTATTTTTCTTTTGTACGGACCGATACTTAATTTTTCTTATAACAAGTAACATTGTACATAGTTTTTTTCTATGTTGCAAGAGAAAACTACACTAACGAATAGTAATACATATTGATGAACATTAATAAACGGAGATTGGTATGAAAGCGATAGTTGAACAGTATGCAAAGGGGCAGTTTAAGATCGACAGGCCGGAGGTATATATTTCCGAAACACATTTTAAAATAAATATAGAGGCCGGAATAGTATATGAGGGCAGATTCACCATAGAAAGCATGAATGGATTCCCGATTAAGGGAATGGTATATGACAGTAGGTATATGCTTCGGTTTGAGGACCACAGCTTTATCAGCAGAAATTTTGTTGTCAAATATACCTTTGACGCTACCTGTCTGGAAGCTGGTCAGAATTTCAGAGGACATATAAATGTTATTACAGACGGTGGGGAATTCAGACTCCCTTATGATATAAGCATTGTACAGCCTTGTGTAAAGCATCATGATGAAAAGATTGATGACCTTTTCAAGTTCGCTTCACTCGCTGAGAGAAACTGGAATGATGCGGCAAGACTTTTTGTGAATGATGATTTTAAGCGTACCTTCATCAACAAAGAAACAATAATCAAAAAAATGTATGAGAGCCTTCTTGAGAGCCGTTCGGTCAATCAGGCTATGGAAGAATTCCTTGTTCTGGTTTCTAAGAAAAGGACGGTAACTCTTTCTGTTGCAAAGGCAAAGATCGATATTCAGATGCCAAGGGAAACTGAAAGCATCACAGTGGATATTTCGAAGAATACATGGGGTTATACATTTTCAGAGATTCAGAGTGATACAGAGTTCATTATACCGGCGAAGAAGACCATATCTGCTAAGGATTTTACCGGAAATGTATGCTCGCTCAAGGTTTATATCTCACCTGAGCACGTTCCAGACGGAGAGAATACAGGCCGCCTGATCATAGAGAATATTTATCAGAGAATCGAGGTAGAGATACACCTTTCGAAGCCTGTTACGATCAGACCTAATCACGAGCTCAGAATGAGAGTTCAGGATTATAAGCGTAGTAAATCAGAAATAACCAGAGCTTACATTGACTTCAGAATGGACAGGATAACTCTGGACGAATATATCAAGAAGAATATACATGCACTCACCAAGCTTAATGAGCTTGAACCTGAGGAAGATCTTTACAGACTCGGACTTATGCATATGAATATCCTTTCAGGAGAGTATCAACGAGTCGAGCAGGAATTCCTTAGAATAGAGGCAGACGTGGATAAGGACAGCATGGGAAATCAGCAGCTATGTTACTACAATTATCTTCGTGCCATGGTTCTTAAGGATCAGGAAACAACAGAGAAAAGTGCAAATATAATCAGACGCAATTACAGAACTCAGGAACCTAAGATGTTCTATTTCTGGCTTCTGCTTTTTGTGGATCCGCTATATACAGAGGACAAGTCAGCTCTATATAGAGAACTGTCCCAGATGTATAACGAGGGAGAAAACAGCCCTATTATTTATTTCGAGCTGTGTAATCTTCTTAATGCTAATCCTATGCTCCTGAAGAGACTTACTCCTTATGAGATAACAACTATCAAGTGGGGACTCAGAAAGAAATATATTTCTGACGAGGTACTTCTGGAGTTTGTTAAGCTGGCAGGAAAGAATAAAGAATTCAATAAGCAGATATTTGCCGTACTTCGTGAGATTTATGATAAAAATGAAGCAGAGCTGAGATCTGAAAGAAGAAAGGTTGCTGAGAACAAGGGTTCTGAGGAAGCCTACTATAATGACAGCATGCTTCGCATGGAAGACAGCCAGAGGATAAATTCAATACATGAATATGATGACGCGTCACTGGAGGATATTCCATTTGAATTTGGCCGTCATGCAGAAACAGAGCTTGGCTCATATGAAGATGTCAGAGAGGCTGCGCAAAAGACAGAAGATAGCGTAAGTGAAAATGAAGATGAGGATGAAATTTTTGACTTTCTGACTCCTGAGGCTATGGATGAGGAAGATGAGCCGCCTGTTACAGATCAGTCAATTACAGATATTCTTAACTCAAGGAATGAAGAGGACTTTATTCCGGAAGAGAATGTAGATACGAGACTTGATGCGGCAATAAGAGCTGATGCAGCTGAAAAGCTTTCAAGAAAAGAAAATGAGAATCTGGAGGTACTTTCAAGTATCTGTTCTATGCTGATTTCAGCAAACATGCTGGATCACAAATATCACAGATTCTATAAGGCAGCTGTTCTTAAGAGTCTCAAATTCATTGGACTCAATGAATGCTACATAAGAAGTATGAACAACAAGCGTTATGACCTGATTCCGACTTCAGTTCTTATGTATCTGAATTATAAGAATACACTTACTGAAGATGAGCTTGCATACCTTTATGCAAATGTTATCTTCAATAAGTCTGAGCACATGAAGATATACCATGAATATGCTCCTACAATGGAGGATTTCATGGAAAATATGATCGTTAAAGGTAAGGTCAATGACGATCTGACAGTCATATATGATGAATTCCTGGAGCCGGAAAATGTCAGCTCCATGTATGCAGGTAAACTTATAAATATCATTTTCAGAAGAAAGATTGTCTGTACAAATAAGAATCTTGCAGCTGTTATCGTAAGCCATGAAGAACTGCAGAATGTGCAAAAGGTTCCACTTGTAAATGGTGAAGCCTACGTTGAGATTCTTTCAGAAAATGCTTCAATCATATTTGAGGATAAGAATGGTAACAGATATGCCGGTTCCATTCCATACCATTTTGAGAGAATAGTAGATGAGAAGGCTTATATGCCTATCTGCCGTGAATACAGCCCGAGAGATTACAGGGTACTGCTCTTCAATTATGAGAGCATCGGGCAGTTTACTTATAAGAATGCAAAGGAAGTAAATGCTGCAAGAGAGATTATCCAGTGCGACGAGATTTCCTATGATTATAAGCAGCAGGCATGTCTGAATATTATAGAGTATTATCATGAGAATCTGGATACTGATGTACTTATAAAATATCTGAGCAGACTCGATATCGAATATCTGACTCATGCGAATGCAAGAACCATTATTACTTATCTCATTGATATGAATATGTTTGAGAAGGCATTCCAGGCGGTTAAGCTGTATGGTTTCAACGAGCTGGATGTTAACGAGCTTTATCGACTGGCTGACTACGGTGTTACGGATTCAGAGGGCTTCGTGAATGAGAACCTTCTTTCAATCTGCATCAACCTTTACAAGACAGGTACGGTAAATGCAAATATCCTCGGATATCTGACCTCTAATTTCAAGGGCAGTATCGAGGAGCTGGCGGATCTCTTCAAGCTTGCAAAGGATAAGGTTGCGGATATCGGGCCACTTGCAGAGAATACGCTGGCACAGATGATGTTCGCAAATACACATATAGAGTATATTTACGATGTATTTATAACATATTACAGTGGAAGAAGCAGAGGACTGGTAGTAAAAGCATTTACCAGACTTTCAGCTCACAATTATCTTGTAAATGATGCGCAGGTTCCTAACTTTATCTTCGATGCCATGTTCCAGGAGGTAATTAAGGGAAATATTGATGATGAAATATCCAACATGGCACTGCTTCTCTATTTCAGCAAGCTGGAAAGATTTACGGAAGTTCAGCGCCGCTGGATTGAGGAAAATGTAGAAAAGTTTGTGGATGCAGGAAAGATCCTTCCATTCTTTAAGAATTTCTCATCCTTCATCAGGCTGCCACAGGATATCTTCCTCAAGACCTATCTTGTATACAAGAGTGAAAATGAGAGACAGGTATTTGTTAAGTACAGCTTCGATACAGGAACCAGAAATAAGCAGAAGACTGAAAGAAGACGTCTCGAAGAGGTCGTCAGCGGAGTTTATGTTCTGGAGTTCGTGGTATTCCACGGTGAGAGACTTGTGTATTCCATTGAGGATGACCCGAATGGAAATGCAAAGATAGTTGAAAGTGATGTGCTTAAGAAGAAGTCCTTCTCCAGCAAGAATCTGAGCAGATTTGAACAGATCAACTCTATGCTGGTTAAACAGGAAATGCGTAAGGATAGAGAGCTTCTTGAAGACCTGGATGTATATATTAATACAGTGCATTTGTTCGAGGAAAACCTCAGAATACTGTAAGTAGAGAGGAAGGAGTTAGAAATGGCAGATGTTTTCTATATCGGTATGGATCTGTGCTCGGATTTTACACAGCTCTCATATTATAACGATATAAAAAGAGAACCGGAATCAGTCAGCCAGCTGAATAATAAAGAAACTTATCTGATGCCGAATATTCTGTTCTACAGTAACGATACTGAACACTGGTATGTGGGCGGTGAGGCTTCTGAAGCCCGTTTCAATGAAAATGGAACAGTTGTAGATGGGATTTTCGAAAATCTTCAGGAGAATACAAGTTTAAATATAGCTGGTAAGGAATATACTTATCAGGAGCTTTTCATGATGATGGTGAAGCTTCATATTGATTCTTTTCTTTATAGATATGAAGCCGCAGAAATCAGAAAGTTAGTTATTTCAATAGATGATTATAATCCGCTTATATTCCAGCTGCTCAGCAGACTTTATATAGATATGGGCGTGAGCAAGGAAACTATAGAGCTTACCAGTCATCTTGACAGTGGACTTTATTACATATTCAACCAGCCACAGGAATTGTGGAATAACAGCGTTGCACTTTATGATTACAGCGCTGATGGTCTGAATTATTACAGAATCGACATTTCAAAGAATAGAGAACCGAAGTCAATAACAGTTGTTCATGAAGACTATGTAGATCAGATATCTCTTTCCAAATATGGAAATGATACCTATCAGATGGATGTGGATTTTGCCAAGATTGCTGAGTATGAGGGCAAGAAAGCTTATATTTCAGCAGTTTTCCTGACAGGAGTCGGATTCTCTAATAAGTGGATGAAGAAGTCAACTAATGTACTTTGTCAGGGAAGACGAGTCTTCGTGGGACAGAACATTTACACCAAGGGTGCCTGCTACAGGGCAGTCGGTGGTGAATATAATGCGTTTTATGAAGAATATTTCGTCGAGACCAAGGAAAATGTACTCTCTGATATAGGAATTACACTTGATGATGAAAAGGATACATTTGTTCCTATAGTCAGTGGAGGTAAGCAGTGGTACAACACTTCCGGTAAGCTGAATGTAATACTGGATGATACTGACAAGATAACTATTGTTTATCATAATCATATAACAGGTGTGGAAAAGCGTGAGACAGTGAGGATTCACGGCATTCCGAAGCGACCGAATAAAACTACCAAGCTGAGTCTTGAGGTTGAGTTCGAAAGTCCGAAGGATGGAGCGGTCATTATCAAAGATCTTGGTTTTGGCAAGCTTTTCCCAACAACAAATAAAATATACAGAAAGGAGTTTAAGATCTGATGTCAAAGATTATACTTTGTTCTTCAAAAACAGCCGAAACTCCTTTCACATTTCTCAATACAAAGGTTGAGATATATACTTATGAGGAGCTTTGCTTCTATATATATAACAATACGGTTCTTATAAGTAAGTCATCTCTGTCTGATAAGCTTTTTGACTGGATTAGAGTTGAGCTTGGAATGGAAGAGCTGGCTGACAAGCTTGTGGGACTGGCAAATAAAACCTCATACGCGCAGGATCTTCTTATAGAGATACTTAGCGCCGGAGAGTATTATACAATTGAAGAGATTAAGAACTATGCTGAGGCATGGCAGAAATACAGAAAGCTTGATGTGCTTCAGAAGTCCAAGCTTAAGGCAGATGGCTATCTGGCTTACAGAAGATATATCAAAGCAGCTACATTTTACGATGATATAATTGATGAAACAGATGAGAATACCGACCCCGTATTCTTAGGCAACATTTATCATAACAGGGCGGTGGCTGCAGCTAACAATATGGATCTTGAGGATGCAAAGCAGTTTTTCCTGAAGGCGTATGAAAAGAATGAGAATACAGAATCTCTTAAGAGCTATTTCTACATTGTTGCGATTACATCAGATACATCTACCCTTAAAATGGAAATCAGACGTCAGGGTCTTCCCGATGATTATCTGGAAGAAATCATGGCAGAAATCGGAGAATCCAAAGACGATGTGAGAGAAATGACCATATTCGCCATGCTTCAGAGAGCAGCTTATAACAAGATGAATAAAGATATGGCGGACTATGATAAGAGGATGGATATAATTCTCAGTGAGCTGAAGGATGACTTCCGCGAGCAGGCCATCTAAGGCCAAGGTCAGCGAAGCAGACCTTGAGGAGCGAAGCAACCAGCAGCCGCAGAGCCATGTTTTAAGAATTCTACTCGCGCGAGCCGGTATATATGCACGAAACACGCAAGTGATTTTCTAAAAATTTCCAAAAGCCTTCTGCAAGTTGATAACTGCTCGGCTACAACTTGTTCGCAGGTCCTTTATAAAAAAAGGAAGACCTGCTCACTTCGAACAAAATCGCTCGCAGTCAACTTGCGAAGCCTTTTGCTCATTCTTGACGAAAATCATGCTACCGTTTCTTAGCATATATATCCGTCTCTTCGCGAGATATACGTTATCTTAAGCATATTGTATGAATGACGTAGCAGCAAGGCATGGTTGTGTATGTCTGAAGCGATAGCTCGATTTTCATAAAATATGAAGAATAAGCTTCCTGAGATATATCGCGAGCGGATTTGTCCGAAGTCAAAATGCCTTCCTTTTCTTTAATCAAGGCATTTTGACGAGTTAAAGCCGAGCGATAATAGCTCAGAGAAGGTTATTCAAAATATTTAGAAAATCGCTAGCGTGATTCAGACATATATAATCATTGCCTTGCAGAACGATTCATCTAAAAATGATTACATTTCGCAGAATGAATGATTGATATTATAGAAAGAAAAATATATAATGATGTTTCTCAGACCAACTGAGAATTATATAGGAGGAAATTGAAGAGATGAGTAAGGAACTGGAAAAGAATTACAATCCTTCGGAAATCGAGGGCAGATTATACAGAAAGTGGATGGATAATGGCTATTTTCATGCTGATGTGGATAGAAGCAAAAAGCCTTTCACTATCGTGATGCCACCACCAAATATTACAGGCCAGCTTCATATGGGACATGCCCTTGATAATACAATGCAGGATATCCTTATTCGTATGAAGAGAATGCAGGGTTATAATGCCCTTTGGCAGCCTGGAACTGACCATGCTGCAATCGCAACAGAGGTTAAGATTATCGCTTCTCTTAAGGAACAGGGCATTGACAAGAATGACCTGGGGCGAGAGGGATTTCTTGAGAAGGCCTGGGAGTGGCGTGAAGAATACGGTGGACGTATTGTTAATCAGCTGAAACGTCTTGGCTCATCTGCTGACTGGAATCGTGAGAGATTCACGATGGATGAAGGAAATAATAAGGCTGTAAATACAGTATTTAAGAAGCTCTATGATAAGGGCTGGATATACAAGGGATCACGTATTGTTAACTGGTGTCCTGTTTGTCAGACCACTATTTCAGATGCAGAGGTTATACATGAAGAGCAGGAAGGACATTTCTGGCATATTAATTATCCAGTAGTTGGAGAAGAAGGAAGATTTGTTGAGATAGCTACAACTCGTCCAGAAACACTTCTGGGTGATACTGCAGTTGCCGTTAATCCTGATGATGAGAGATATGCAGATATCATTGGTAAGACTCTTCTTCTTCCTCTTGTTAACAGAGAGATTCCTGTTGTTGCAGATTCTTATGTAGATAAGGAGTTCGGAACTGGTTGTGTTAAGATTACACCTGCTCATGACCCTAACGACTTTGAGGTTGGTAAGAGACATAACCTTGAAGAGATAAATATTATGAATGATGATGCTACTATTAACTGTCCTGATACTCGTTATCATGGAATGGACAGATATGAGGCAAGAAAGGCAGTTCTTGATGACCTTGAAGCTCAGGGACTTCTTGTAAAGACAGTTCCTCATACTCATATGGTAGGTACTCATGATAGATGTGGAACTACAGTTGAGCCACTTGTAAAGCCTCAGTGGTTTGTTAAGATGAGCGACATGGCTGCTCGTGCCCGTAAGGTTGTTGAAACTGGCGAAGTTAAACTTGTTCCTGAAAGAATGAATAAGATTTACTACAACTGGATTGACAATATGCGCGACTGGTGTATATCCAGACAGCTGTGGTGGGGACATAGAATACCTGCATGGTATTGTCAGGACTGCGGCGAGACTATCGTAGAGATGGATGAGCCATGCTGCTGTCCAAAGTGTCAGAGCAAGAATCTGAAGAGAGATGAAGACACACTTGATACATGGTTCTCATCAGCTCTCTGGCCATTTTCAACAGTTGGCTGGCCTGATACAGAGTCAGAGGACTATAAGTATTTCTTCCCGACAGATGTACTTGTAACTGGATACGACATCATTTTCTTCTGGGTTATCAGAATGATTTTCTCATCACTTGAGCAGACAGATAAGGTTCCATTCCATACAGTTCTCTTCCATGGACTTGTAAGAGACGAGCAGGGACGTAAGATGAGTAAGTCTCTCGGAAATGGTATCGATCCGCTTGAAATCATCGATAAGTATGGTGCAGATGCTCTGAGATTCATGCTTATAACAGGAAATGCACCTGGTAATGATATGAGATTCATCTGGGACAGACTTGATGCAAGCCGTAACTTCGCCAATAAGATATGGAATGCTTCTCGTTTCATCATGATGAATATGGATAATGCTAAGGAAGCAGGAATTACTGAAGAAGACATTGCCAAGGTTACTCTGAATGATCTTACAATGGCTGATAAGTGGATTATTGCCAAGGCAAATAGTGTGGTTCGTGACGTTACAGATAACATGGAGAAGTTCGAACTTGGAATCGCAGCTGATAAGATCCATGATTTCCTCTGGGATGAGTTCTGCGACTGGTACATTGAAATGGTTAAGCCAAGACTCTGGGCAGAGAATGACAAAACAAAGGCAGCTGCACTTTGGACTCTGAGAGAGGTTCTTTCAATCGGACTTAAGTTACTTCATCCATATATGCCATTTGTTACAGAAGAAATCTACTGCACTCTTACAGGAGATGAATCAATCATGATTTCTGCATGGCCTGTAGCGGAAGATATAAGAGATTTTGAAGTAGAAGCAAATAATGTTGATATAATTAAAGATGCAGTAAGAGCTATCAGAACAGTAAGAACTGATATGAATGTTCCACCTTCAAGAAAGGCAGCACTCTTCGTTGTTTCAGATAAGGAAGATATCCGTAAGGTATTTGAAGATAGTAAAGTATTCTTCGGAACTCTTGGATATGCAAGTGAAGTAACTGTTCAGGCTGATAAAACAGGAATTGCAGATGATGCGGTTTCAGCAGTTATTCATAATGCAGTAATCTATATTCCATTTGCAGATCTTGTTGATGTTGAAAAAGAGCTTGAAAGACTTGGCAAAGAGAAGAAGCGTCTCGAAGACGAAATCAAGCGTGGCGAAGGAATGCTTGGTAATCCTAAATTCGTAGAGAAGGCTCCTGAGGAAAAGGTTAACGAGGAGAAGAACAAGCTGGCAAAATACAAGGAAACCTATGCACAGGTTTGTGAAAGAATCGCTGCATTACAATAATTTTCATCATCTGGAAGGAAACCCTCTTAAATGAATAAAGAGAAAAAACTGAAGAGGAGAATTCAATATATTATCATAATCCCGATAGTTCTTGCATTAGCGCTCCTTGGGGTTACGATTTATGAAAATGGTCTTAATTCCAATATGGGAAGGGTCAGTGTTGTCTGTCTGATAATATATATTTTGCTTGTACTTATACTTTATTTCAGACTGGTACCATCTATAAGCAGTGTTATTGTGGATTATTCACTGGAACAGGGAAAGATTCAGAAGGAACTGCTTCATGAACTCGAGATCCCATATGCTATACTTGACACCTCCGGTCATATATTGTGGGCCAATAATATGTTCCACGACATAATCGGAGTGAGTCAGGGCAAACGGATACGAAAGACAGTGGATTCATATTTTCAGGATCTTTCAATAGAAATGGTTGATGACATGGATGTTGTTAATCTGAATATTGAATATGATGAAAGAAAATATAAGGTAACAATAAAAAGAATAAATCTTTCTCAGGCCTTTGTTCAGGATAATGTGGAGCAGAAGGAAGGAAAGGATGATGATATAGTTCTTGCCCTTTACCTTTTTGATGAGACTGAACTTAGAATGTATGAGAAACAGTCTATAGATCAGAAACTCTATGCAGGACTTATCTACCTTGATAATTATGACGAGGTAATGGACAGCCTTGAGGATGTAAAGCATTCCATTCTTACTGCGCTGGTTGAGAGAAAGATAAATATGTATCTCAGCAATGTAGATGCTATAGTAAAACACACTGAAAATGATAAATATTTCTTCGTTTTCAGACAGAAATATCTACAGACCTTGAGAGATGATAAATTCTCACTTCTTGACGAGGTGAAGAGCATAAGCGTTGGTAATGACATTTCCATGACGCTCAGTATTGGTATAGGAGCGGATGCGGATATTTCATCAAATAGTTTTATCAATGCTTATGAAAATGCACGTACTGCCATTGGAATGGCTATGGGTCGTGGTGGTGATCAGGTTGCTATCAAGTATGGTGACCAGGTTACCTACTTTGGTGGTAAAAGTGCTGGAACAGAAAAAAATACACGAGTTAAAGCCAGAGTTAAGGCTCAGGCTTTTGAAGAGCTTCTGCTCAGTAAAGAGAAGGTCATTATTATGGCACATAAGAGACCGGATGCAGATGCATTTGGCTCCGCTGTAGGAATTTACAGGCTGGTAACGAGTCTCGGTAAAAAGGCATATATTGTTCTTAACGAGGTTACCGATGCTATTAAACCTATAGTTAAAACCTTTAAGGTAGGAAATATGTATGATAACGTTTTTCTTACCAGTACTGAAGCGGTGAGCCAGGTTGACCAGAATACTGTAGTTGTAGTATGTGATGTCAACCGACCAAGTATGACGGAGTGTGAGGAACTGCTGGGACTTGTTTCCACATTGGTTGTATTTGATCATCATAGACAGAGTAATGAAGCTATAAGAGGTGCAACTCTGTCATATATTGAGCCATTTGCCTCATCAGCGTGTGAGATGATAGCGGAAATGTATCAGTACATTTCCAAGAATCCAAAGCTTAAATCACAGGAAGCTGATGCAATGTATGCCGGAATTCTGATAGATACGGATAATTTCCTGGTTAAAACCGGTGTTAGAACTTTTGAAGCTGCATCCTATCTGAGAAAGAGTGGTGCAGATGTTACAAGAGTAAGGAAAATGTTCCGAAGCTCAATAACTGAGCTGAAGGAGAGAGCACAGGGAATTGGGAATGCAGAGGTATTCATGGAACATTTTGTATTATCCTATGTAGTACCGGATCCTGACTCTGAGGATACTCCTACAGTTGCAGTAGCTAAAACAGCAAATGAACTTCTGAATGTTGAGAATATAGATGCATCCTTCGTAGTAACGGAGAGTGACAACGGAATGTTATATGTTTCAGCAAGATCAATCGGAGATGTGAATGTTCAGCTGGTAATGGAAAGATTCAACGGTGGTGGCCATGCAAATGTTGCAGGTGCTCAGCTTCCGAATAAGAAGAAGGAAGAGTTCTTCGAAGAGCTTAAAGTGGTGCTGAAGGATATGAGCCAGTCTGGTGAGATATAGTAATATATCGATTTTGGTGCTGGGCTGGATAATTGAATATATGAAGTAAGAAATGAGAGGATATAGTGACATGAAAATTATATTAACTCAGGACGTTAAAAGTCTTGGTAAAAAAGGAGAAGTTGTTGAAGTAAATCAGGGATATGCGAGAAACTTTGTGCTCCCTAAGAAGCTTGGTGTTGAGGCTACTCCTAAGAATCTGAATGATCTTAAGCTTAAGAATCAGAATGATGAGAAGGTGGCAGCAGAGAATCTTGCTGCAGCTGAGCAGCTGAGAGATGAGCTTAAGGATAAGAAGATAACAGCTCAGATGAAGGTTGGAGCAAATGGCAAGACATTTGGTTCAGTTTCTTCAAAGGAAATAGCAGAGCTTATGAAGAGTCAGCTGGGAATAGATATAGATAAGAAGAAAATAGTTCTGGATGATGCAGTAAAGTCTCTTGGTGGTTATAATGTAAAGCTTAAGCTTCATCCGAAAGTAACTGCAGAGATTATGCTTGATGTAGTTGAACAGAAATAAGGATGCTGCCCAAAGAAGGGGATGGACAGCTGATTAGCTGAAATAAAATGAATGGAAATAGACTATGGCGGAAGAAACGATTATAAAAAGAATACCGCCGCACGACAACAATGCTGAAAGAAGTGTTATAGGCTCAATGCTGATAGACAGAGATGCCATTTCCGAAGTAAGTGCAATGCTCACGAAGGAAGATTTTTATAACACCGAATTTGGCATTTTGTTTGATGCAATGGTGGAACTATATAATGAAGGAAAACCTGTAGACGAGGTTATCCTTGGGGAAAAACTTAAAACTAAAGGTGCACCTGAAGCTATTTATAATATGACTTATCTGGGAGAGATTTTGGCAAATACTGCAACCGGTGCCTTTGCCAAGTCCTATGCTGAAATAGTTAAGGATAAGTCTTATCTCAGAAAAATGATCAAGCTTTCAGATGATGTTCTTCGTGATTCCTATGAGGGAAAGGAAACAGTTGACAAGATAATGGAATCAGCTGAATCCAATATCTTTAAGCTGATGCAAAGCAGGACCGGAGCTACTGATTTTGTTCCTGTAAGAAACATTCTCGTGGATGTTATCGGAGAGATTGAGGCGGCTTCGAGGGCAAAGGGCCAGATTAATGGTCTCAGAACAGGATTTACAGATCTTGACAATATGCTTACGGGACTACATGGTGGAGAGCTTATTCTTATAGCAGCAAGACCAGCCATGGGAAAAACTGCATTTGTTCTTAATATTGCTCATCATGTTTCTATGAAGGAACAGGTTCCTATTGTTCTTTTCTCTTTGGAAATGAGCCGCGAGCAGCTGGTAACAAGATTAGTTGCTGTGGATTCGATGGTTGAGGCAAAAAGTCTTAAGACCGGTGATCTTACTGATAATGACTGGGGTAAGATTATAGAAACAGCAGACAATATGGCAAATGCGCCTATATTTATAGATGATAATTCTGCGATAACAATGCCTGAGCTTCGCTCAAAATGCAGAAAGCTGAAGCAGACAGAAGGAATCGGACTTATTATAATTGACTACCTGCAGCTTATGAGCGCTACAGGAAAAGTGGAATCCAGGCAGCAATTTATTTCGGAAGTATCACGTTCACTGAAAACACTTGCCAGAGAATTGAATGTTCCGGTAATCGCACTTTCACAGCTGAACAGAGCTGTTGACTCGAGAACAGATCATAGACCAGTGCTGGCTGACCTTAGAGAGTCCGGAGCCATCGAGCAGGATGCAGACGTAGTAATGTTCATATATAGAGATGATTATTATAACGATGCTTCAGAAAAACCGGGAATCGCCGAGATAATAGTGGCAAAGCAAAGAAACGGATCAACAGGTCCAGTAGATCTTGCCTGGATAAG
>JAILEL010000343.1 GCA_024687845.1 Eubacterium sp. | reverse complement strand
GTGGCAGTCAAGCCTGTAGGAGTTTCTGGATTAGAATCAGCCTTGCTTACCGTCAAAGTCCCGGCTGCATATGTTATGTTGTAATTGCTCGTCACATCCGTATCGCTATTCTTAATAACTGCATTGCTCGGCATGATCGTGCCGCTTATCGTGGCATTAGCAGTACTATCGGGATCAAATGTCAGCGTAACCGAATCGAGCGTATGCCCGTCTACTGCCCCCGTAAGCGTTGCCTGTCCCGTACCTGTTTCGAGATTTCCATTCAACTCCACTGTCTGATCATTTGCCTTAACGGTGACCGCTTTTTGTGTAACAGTAACCGTTGCAGCAGACGACCGTACATACTTTTTCTTACTATTGTCTTTTCTTGTTGCCGTTACTTCACAGTAGAAATAATAATCCCCGACCGCTTTGTCATTTGGCAATACGTAAGTCGCAGAGGTTGCACCGTTAATCTTCTCCCCTCCCTCATTGGTATTACTATTATTGGAGTACCACTGATAAGAAAGGTTATATTCCGTATCGATCGCCGCGACAGCAGATATACTGATATCACCTGTTGTACCGTATTCAATACTTGTATCAACGGGCTGCGTGCTGATCGTCGGTGCAGTCGCGGGAGTCTTTCCATCAGAAAGATATCCCGGCCGGTTCGGTCCGTCATCGACACGTGCATATGTTTTATCTTCATAGTTACCATCATACCTTGTTCCTTCACAGCCAACAAGATTATTACAAGAACTAAACATTAAGTCCGAAATACTTACCTTGCGTGTACTCCAGCTTGTACCAACAATAATCGTCTTTAGGTTGTTGCATCTATTAAACATACCCGTCATTTCCTGTACTTTGGCTGTATTAAAGGACGACAAATCAAGTATTTCTATGTTATCACACCCTTCAAACATCCATCGCATGTTTATAACATTTGATGTATTAAAATGAGATAAGTCAATCGTAGTCAACTTAGAACAGTTTTCGAAAACACTCTGCATATATACAACCTGCGAAGTATTTAAGTATTCAAGTCCCGAAATACTGATCAAACTACCAAAGCCAATAAACCAATCGGAGATATTCTTGGGTCTCGCATAGGAAAATGAAGATTCAAAAACCACATATTGAGCACTCGAATGGTCTTTCCAAGGGGCATCTCCATCTATAATCTGAATTCCGCTATACACCGAGGTTATCTCTTGATTTTTATACGTATCGCCAGCATTCAGTTGACCATACTGCCCGAGAAAATAGATTGTTTTATTTCCCTCACACCATGCAACATAATAGTTAAACCCTTCTGGATCTTCCATATATAAACTGATCCTATCGCCATCGTCACTGTCAAATCTAAATCCGGGTAGTTTATAACACTCCTGAAACATATCATTCCACTTAGTGACGTTTTTTGTTATGAATTTTGACTGCGTATAGTATATGTGTTCCAGGTTCACACAAGAATCGAACATATTGTTCATATACCAAACACTGGATGTGTTAAAATTCCGTAAATCCAATGTTGTCAGATACTTACATCCAGAAAACATATACGCCATAGACATAGCCTTTGAAGTATTAAGATATCCTAAACCGGAAATATCCCGCAAATTATTTGAACTAAAGTATTGATAGAAACTCCGTACTTTGACATTTGCAAATGAACTCTCTATTACGATATGTTCAATAACCTCGTTATCTATATAAAGATTCCCATCAACCGGTGATAATTCTGTGTTCCAATTAGGTTCCTGATCTTCCATTCCGTATCGCGTCACATCATCATCACAACACCTATGTGTAATGATCTGTCCCTTATAGGTCGTGGCAGAATTATAGTTCGACTGGGTATCCATAAGAAGATAAAGTGTCTTATTTCCATCACAAT
Source organism: Eubacterium sp. (assembly GCA_024687845.1). The sequence goes on along the minus strand of JAILEL010000343.1, from coordinate 4,343 downwards.
AGTATGCGATAGGTATTTTATCTTCCGCCGCATGCACCACTATACTCCCCGGAATAAACGGCAAGAGAATCATCCCCAGCACCATTGCCATCTTCAAAACGAATGACAAAATACATTTCTTCAATCTTCTGCAACCTTGCTTCATTTTAAGAGCCTCCCCTTATTTTCTATAAACAATAACTCACACCCCATGTGAGATCATGTATTAATTCTTTTCCCAAAGTGTGTAAATTATACTAACAAATAAGCTGTTATTCAATTTATAAAAATAGTTCCTTACGCCCCATTATATTTTACCTTAGTAGGATACTGTTTTTTCATCGCTTTGATCAACTCTTCTGATGGCCAGAAAATTATCTTTGTACGGTTGCCCTCAATATTAAAGTATGCTGTCCAAATATTTTTATTGACACCTAACTCATCTCCCACAAATGACATCAGTGTCTTGTACTTCATATTTTTCGTTGCCTGCCAGACCTCATCGCTGTTGTATATTCCCATAATCTCCATCGACTCACAGTCTGCCGAAAACATGATCTTTCTTTTACCATTTTTTCTAACTTTGGCAATTTCTAAATGTCCGTCATTATATGTGTAATTATATGTCACATGTCTCTCAGAAAGATATTTTACCATTATATAAATGCAATATGCATAACCAATAACTGCAAAAATCAAGGAAAAAATAAGGTTAATTATATTATAAGGTTTACCAAATACAAATAAAACAACAGATAAAATTGTAAAAAACACACAGCCCATCGCACCTAAGAAAACAAAAAAATTAGCTCCGCTATCGGATATATTTACCGAATCTTCTACATAAGCATCAGAAGAATGAACATCAGCAGCCATAACAAATCTCCTTCATAGTAATATAATTATTTTCTACTCGTGGCTCTCCACGTATTGCATAAACTCAGAAGTCTTCGACCAGTACTTTATGCCCCAATTTTCAAAATTCCATTCTTCCATCTCCTATCTCTGGCGGGGATATAAGTATGATTTTAAGAATGAAATCCTGCTTTTCCTTTACCATATTTCTATCTGTTTTTTTGCATATTCATAGGACTGAATCGAAACAGGATTCTTTTTATTATTCATGATTTTTACAGCTTCATCAAGTATCTCTAATGCACGAGCTGTATCTCCCATTTTGTTATATGCCATTGCCAGATTCAGATATCCGGCAATAATACTGTTCATTTTATGAAATGGATTATTTATCATTGCCTCAGCGTGCTCTATAGCTAACATATAATCCTGATTCAAATAATAGTATGAGAAATAGAATTCATCAATTACCATACTTACATTATTAGCCCCATAAAATTTGTCAAGATATGGTTTTGCATCTCTGAAAACATTATTAGCTCTTTCCTTATCGCCATATTCATTACAGAGTTCCATTTGTATATCAAAATAAGATACTATACATAAGCCATTATCCCTAAGAACAGAATCGCTATGCTTTACTTCATTTAAATCTAATGAATTTATAAATTCAAAAGCCTTGTCATATTTTTCTTTCAGTATATATCCATCTGCACCATATAAAGCAATATTTTTATAGTATGAAAACTCATTAGAGGAACCGGTGTATAAAGACTTCCCTTGCTCTGCCATTTCAAAAAATCTGTCGGAAAAACCATTTTTTTGTAATTCCATTTCTAGTTTAAAACTAAGTGATGCCAACGGTCTTTTTGATTCTCTGACAAATAGTATCAGAAATATAATAATCGAAATAAGTAAAGTAATTCCAAATATTATTAAAATCCCATTAAGTGATGGCATAGGCATGATTCTGAAAAGAAAACATATAACTGATAAGACTATATATGTAATACACAGAACTACAAACCATATTAAACCTATTGTTTTAAAAAAATAACTCATTATCCTCTATACACCCCTGTAAGTAATTCTTTCTTATAAGCCTCTTTATCCGGGAGATCAGGATATTCATCAGCTACATTTGCAGCAAGCTGATTATCGTATGGAATACTTAAAATATTAAAGCTTATAGGAGATTCTTCCTCAGCTCCCAGTTCTCCTTCTATTAGAAGTGCATGACAACGGGGAATACCCAAAGAGTTTCCTACACTTCCTGTATTTATCGCATAACCCAGATTCATCTCACGAATATAAGGTGTATGACAATCAGCACTGATAAATCCCCCATGGATATTTCCTTTTGTATCTGTGAAGCCCGGTCTGAATTGATCCATGTTCAGATATGTATGATAATTATCATCTACAGGTCTGCCATGAAATATTCTGAAATTAATACCACTTATTAACACTTCATCTTCTAATGGAAGGGTTTCCAGCCAATCCAGGCGTTCCTTTCCAATTTGTTTATAATAAAATTCATTCATCCATGGATCAGCCCCAGGATCTTTGGCACTCTCTACTACGCCAATATCCCAGTTTCCTGCAACAAAATGATTACAGTTTTTTCTCACCCAATCCAGGGTTTTATCATTTTCTGGTCCTTTTCCAACTGCATCTCCCAAGAACCATATATCGTCTGGCTTTATTTTATTCATCTCTTTTTCAAGAGCTAACGTTGCCGTCATATTTCCATGTAAATCTGCTTAAAAAAGTATCTTCGTCATTTTAATCCTATTCCTATCTTAAATACGTACTTTTCTACTTTCCAAAATTGGCTTATTAAAAATCTCCTGCAATTCTTTTACATTTCTCTCAGCATACTCAACTTGTATTTTAGGAGAATTTGCAAATAAATCAGTCGGGATTCTTTTCAAAGTAAATGTTTCTTCTCTTAAATACGGATTATCTATTGCAAATATAATAGAATTATCTCTCGAGTATATCCATGCCCCGCCTTCCGAATCAGAAGAATATTCATACTCATAAATCTTTTCATAACCAATACCTTTAATTTCACTGTATTGATGAATCAATCCACTTGATGAACCAGCTTTTGCACTATCATATTCACTTGAGTGTACTATACGAAACAGAGAATTCACCTCGTCAATTTCCAGACATCCGTCACAGATCACTTTAGTAGGTCTAAAACAAGCATAATATTCCAGATTATTTTTATAATACGCAAGACGTTCTTCCAGATCTTTTGAAGACAGTTTTCCTATTGACGCATCAGGACGAATATAATGTGCTGTACTTCTTGAATTAAGAAGAGCCGGATCTTCAGCTCTTTTAGGAAGCATGGAAGCAAAAGAGGATAAACAGTCAGAGCATATCACCCCATCTGTTAGATTATATAGATGATTTACTTCGACTTTATTTCTCTTACAGTAAATGCAATATTTCCATCTTGCATTGGCATCCTGCGCAACCCTTTTATTCTTGTAATCATCTCCGAGGATTGCTTGACCCATTTCCATTCCTCTAGTCGTGACTCTCATATCGCTCATCGTACCGATAACACCAAATAAGCCACCGCAAAAAATATTAGCAACAAATAGCATATTATTTCTGCCTGCCATAGCTTCATAGAACTCATATATCTCTTCCACACCAGCTTCACCGTTTTCTATTTTCTTAAGGAATTTCTTCGTCTTAGAAAAGAAAACAAGATTAACAACCAGCATACCCAACATAATAAAACCATAAAGAATCAGGCATGATAATAGTCCGACAACTACAAGATAAATAAATACGAATGTCCAAACACGAATATTACTTTTTAAAGCTTTTTTTTGTTCCTCAATGAATTCTATTTCAGTCATTTTATCCTTATTCCCCTGTTATATTATCTAACATTGAATCTGCATTATCTGAATCTTGCCCCTGTGTTTCAACAGCATCTTTAGCTTTTTCCTCTAACCTTAGTCCAAGTTCAGTCTCCTGAACAAGAGGATCCTGTATCTCTTCAGATTTTTCATCCCCCTTGCATGATGTAAGGAAAGCACATCCCATTAGAATAAATAACGCTAAAATAATCTTCTTTTTCATAAACTACCCTCTCTGTACAATACAAAAAACAGCATATATCCATCTGATAATTATACATTATGCTCATTACTATCACAATAACAAAGAGAACAAAAAGAGGGGGAGGGAAAACCCAAGAGTAATCCCTCCCATAGCTTATGTCCTACAAATAGTGTAGATCTTATGCAACTTTAGTAAAACAAAAGCGTCACCTCTAGTGACGCTCAAATAATCTGATCTGTACTAACTAATGTATCTACATAGTTAGAATAATCAAATGCAACTGGCTACCATAAATTACTTCTTAGGTCCTTCAGCTTTGCGTCACAAAGTTTCCAATGTTTTGCTAAATATATTATGTTTCAAATCTTTTAATATTATATCATATATCAAAGAAAAAAGCCACATATAAATCATAA
>JAILEL010000310.1 GCA_024687845.1 Eubacterium sp. | reverse complement strand
GAGAGAGCCATGGGACAAGTAAACTTGTCCTCTGGCTCTCTCTTTTTCTTTTCTGCATCGTACTATTCGCCCAGGTTTTCAGTTTCTTTAACTGATACGCGGCGGTCGTAGCAGTTGAACATTTCATCAACTTTGGTCTGATCTGGTTTTGGTGTTATCAGACTTATTATAGGAACTACGATAAGTCCTGCTATCATTGTTGCAGCTCCGGCATTAATTGGAGATGCTATGATAGGACGTCCTGCGCCACTGGCGATGATATTTGCGATTGTAAAGCCTACTCCTACGATGTAGCTTGCCCAAACGGAAGCTTTAGTAATCTTCTTGCTATAGAGTCCATACATAAATGGTGCAAGGAATGCTCCGGCAAGGGCTCCCCATGAAACACCCATGAGCTGTGCAATAAATGTAGGTGGGTTAAATGCAAGTACAATTGAAAGAACTATGAAGCAGATAACGAAGATCTGCATAAGTCTAAGCTGAGTCTTTTCTTTCATATCATTTTTCAGAAGTGGCTTGATAAGATCAAGTGTAAGTGTTGAGCTGGATGTAAGTACAAGTGATGAAAGTGTTGACATTGATGCTGAGAATACAAGTACAACAACCACTCCGATAAGAAGGTCAGGCAGAGTTGATAACATTGTAGGTACGATATTATCAAATGCAACCTTTACTGTTCCATCAGGATTTACTATCTGAACTCCTTCATAATCTCCGAAGAGCCTTCCGAATCCGCCGAGGAAGTAGCATCCACCGGCAATGATTATAGCGAAAAATGTAGAAACAACGGTTCCTGTTTTAACTGCTTTTTCATCTTTGATCGCATAGAACTTCTGAACCATCTGAGGAAGTCCCCAGGTTCCGAGTGATGTAAGAATGATAACTCCCAGGAGGGCGAGGGGATCAGGTCCGAAGAAGCTTGCGAAAAGTCCCTTTCCATCAGCAAGCGCTGCGGTTGTGACTGTTGGATCAGTATCAATTAAAGACAGTGATCTGATGGCATTCATGAATCCACCCTGACCAGAAAGAACTGCTCCAATAACAGCACATATACCAATCAGCATGATGATTCCCTGTATGAAATCATTTAGTGCAGTAGCCATGTATCCACCGATAACAACATATGCTCCGGTGAGAAGAGCCATAACAACTACGCAGATACGGTAGTCGATAGAGAAGGCCATTCCAAAAAGTCTTGACAGACCATTATAGACACCTGCTGTATATGGTACAAGGAAGACGAATGCAATAATAGATCCAACAACTCTGAGTGCTTTTGAATCAAATCTCTTACCGAAATATTCCGGCATTGTTTTAGCGTCAAGCTGCTGTGTCATAAGACGTGTACGTCTTCCGAGAACAAGCCATGCAAGAAGACTTCCGATAAATGCATTTCCAAGTCCTATCCAAGTAGATGCAAGACCGAATTTCCATCCGAACTGACCTGCATATCCTATGAATACAACTGAAGAAAAGTATGAAGTACCGAAGGCGAAGGCCGAAATCCAGGGACCTACGGTACGTCCTCCAAGTACATAGTCATTAACATTTTTTGCTTTGTTACGTGAGTAAATACCGATACCCATCATAACTGCAAAGAACACAATTAGAAGAATAACTTTAATTACCATGATATTGCTCCTCTTGTTGATTAGATTGTTTGTATAATCGTCAGCGGCATAGAAATTAACAGTGTTGCAATTAATACTTTATCACACTAACGATTTAACGCGCTAAAGTGTATTATACAATTATTATAATAAATGTCAAGACTAACTTCCTTCTCATCTTTGACAGATTTTTGATAATATTTGGCGAATTCAAGTTTAAATGATATAATGCAGCATTGGATGGGCTTTTGCTATAGTATGAAAGGAAGGTATTTATCTTACGGAAGTATTGTTTCAAATATTAGGAAAAGATGATGTCGAAGCGGAAAAAACTATAGAGACTTTTACTAATGAGGGATTGTAATATGGAATCTGGTATAGATAGCAGCCGAAGATTTTATGAAAATGTAATAGCTCCGATGCTTCATGATAGTTACGGCGATTATGAAGACAGGATAGCTGTGGGGCTTGTTGGTGAGGGCTCGGACTGCTTCGGGTATGATGACTTTATGTCCAGAGACCATGATTTTGGAACCGGAGTATGCCTTTGGCTTACAGACGAGGATATGAGAAAGATTGGAATGAAGCTTGCTAACGAATATAATGCCCTGGTTGCCCAGCAAAAAGGTGCAAATCTTACGAGGAGACTTAGTGAGCGAAGGGGCGTTATGACTGTCAGGGGTTTCTATTCAAATATTCTTGGCACTGAGTTTGGCGAAAAGGATATAAGAAGTGATAATAATATAAGCGAAGAACTGTGGAATAGCCTTGATCATAATTGCCTTGCAACTGCTGTTAATGGCGAAGTATTCAGGGATGACCTTGGAGAATTTACTGCATTTAGAAAAAGGCTTCTCGATTATTATCCTGACAGAATATGGAAGACACGTATCGTAAATGCACTTCATAAGTTTTCTGCGGCGCTTCAGGTGAACTATGCCCGCTGCATGACGAGAGAAGATGTGGTGGCGGCACGACTCTGTCATATGCAGGGAATGGAAGCAGCTATGGAACTTTATTTTCTCATGACGAGAACATATCCTCCATATTACAAATGGACCTACAGACGACTGACTGAGCTTGATTCAGATGGTACATTTGCCAGACTTATAAAGGAACTTTCTGAAGCACAGTGTGATGTCAGCCTTTGGGAAGGCAGGAAATACCGACCTGACATTCTTAATATGAATGATCGAATCGTTGCCATTTCTGAACAGCTGGCAGGATGTATAGTATATATGATGAGACAGCATGGATTTACACAGGAGATGGATCCATATCTTGAAAGATATGTCGATGTTATCCTTTCAACGATTTAGTTAAAGTTTTACTTCGAAGAGAATGATGCAGATTAAAACTGCAAATCTAGCAAAAAATGGTCAAATTCGGCTAAAAAACTTTTTTATTTTCAGGATTCTTAGATTTTATAATGATTACATTAGTTAAAACATTTGTCTAATGATGATCAAGTGAGTAACTAAAAAAAATAAAGTTTTTTATAAAGAAGGAGACGAACAGGATGGATATTTCTCATAGAAAAGTAAAACAGAGTTTTAAAGTGGTTGATGCAGAAGGACACCCATTATCAGGTAAAAAGATATCAGTAAAACAGACAAAGCATAGCTTCCTTTTTGGATGTGGAGCCTTTGATTTTATTCCTTATGTTATGAATGGAGATGAGGAGCATAAACAGATAGTTGAGAGCTGGAGCAAGATATTTAATTATGGTACTCTTCCATTTTATTGGGGGCAATATGAGCCAGAAGAAGGAAAACCAGAGTTTGAAAAGCTGATGAAAACGGCCAGCTATATGAATAACATGGGTATTAAGGTAAAAGGACATCCTCTTTGCTGGCATACGGTGTGTGCTGACTGGCTTATGAAGTACGACAATGAAACTATCCTTAAAAAACAACTTGAAAGAATTGACAGAGAGGTGTTAGGATTTAAAGGCGTCATTGATATGTGGGATGTCATAAATGAAGTAGTTATTATGCCTATTTTTGATAAGTATGATAATGCCGTTACAAGAATCTGCAATTATAAAGGAAGAGTAGGTCTTATTAAGACAGTTTTTGAGGAAGCTCATAAAATGAATCCGGATGCGGTTCTTCTTCTAAACGATTTCAATACTTCAATAAGCTATGAGATCCTTATTGATGGATGCCTTGAAGCTGGAGTGCCAATCAGCGCTATTGGAATACAATCTCATCAGCATCAGGGATATTGGGGTGCAGAGAAGGTACATGAGGTTCTTGATAGATTCTCACACTTTGGTCTGCCCATTCATTTTACCGAAAATACTTTGATATCTGGGGATATAATGCCTGCATATATTGAAGATTTGAATGACTGGCAGGTTGAGAGCTGGCCAACAACTCCGGAAGGAGAAGAGCGTCAGGCGCGAGAGATAGAAGAAATGTATCGAATCCTGTTTGAGCACCCACTCGTTCAAGCTATTACTACCTGGGACTACAGGGATGGTGCATGGCTGGGAGCACCAAGTGGATATATCAGAAAGGATAATTCGCTTAAGCCTTCTTATAAGATGTTGGAAAAACTGACTCATGAAGAATGGTGGACAGATACAGAAATAACAACAGATGAGAATGGATATGCTGAAACAGATGCATTTAAGGGTGAATACAGAATTATAGTAGAAGGACAGGAAACTGAGCTGACGGCTGAAAATGATGTCGAAACAGTAATAAGAATCTAAAAAATATGTTTGTTTGTGAAAACCTTGTAAAGAGCTTTTATAGAACTGAAAAGAAAAATAAGAGGGTTGAATTCAATGCAGTTGATGGAATCTCACTTGAGATTGATTCAGGAGAGATAGTAGGTGTTTTAGGACCTAATGGAGCAGGGAAGACAACCCTTCTTCGTATGCTGGCAACTCTTCTGAAACCTACTTCAGGAGAGGTCTATATTCTTGAAAATGAGAAAAAGATCAATAGTTCAATCGAAATTAAAAAGAACATAGGATATCTTTCCGGAAATACTAAACTGTATGGGCGCTTATCTGTTAGAGAAATGCTTTGTCTTTTTGCGGGCATCTATGGAACTCCGGATAGTAAGATCAATGAGAGAATCCAGGATGTTGAAAATCTTCTTGGACTTACTGATTTTATTGATAACAGAATAGAAAAGCTTTCAACTGGTCAGACTCAGAGAGCATCTATTGCAAGATGTATAGTTCATAATCCTGACATTTACATATTTGACGAACCTACCTTGGGACTTGATATACTCAGCAGCGCTGCAATAATCGAGTTCATGAAGCAGGAAAAACAACGTGGAAAAACTGTTATTTATTCAACGCACTATATGGAGGAGGCAGAATATCTTTGCGACAGAATTGTATTTATTTATAGAGGAAAGATCGTAATGACAGGTTCTCCACAGAGTATTATGGAAGAAACAGGAGTCTCATCTATCAGAGATGCCTTCTACAAGATTGTTGAGAAGGAGGGCATGAAGAATGAGGACTAAGGTTATTAAGCTTCTTCTCAAAAAGGAACTTCTGGACGTATTCAGGGACAGGAAAGCAGTGATAATGCTGGTGCTGGTTCCTCTTCTGGTATATCCCCTGATCATATTCGGATCGATTATGATCATGTCCATGATTCAGACCAATATGGAAAAGGGTGAATACAAGGCAATAGTAGAAACGGAAGATAATGGTAATCTGCTTCGTCAGATAGAGATTTATAATACTGAGAAGAAAAAAACAGATAAAAATAAAAATGAAGAAGATGAAAAAGCTAAAACAGACAGCGACAAGTCTGAAACAAAACAGGTAGATTCTATCATAGTAGTTAGCTATGAGGATGCTGTTCATAGCTATGAGAATTCTAAAGAAGACAGTTCAAATGAATCATTAAGTGATAAACATTTAAGCAATATAGACACACTGCTTCAGGCTGAGGTGATTGATGTTTATATCAGCAGCCAGATAGATAAGGATGGAAAGCTTGTATATAGTACAAGATATGTTTCATCTATTACCGATTCGGATTATGCTGAGACTCTGATTAAAGAGGTTCTTGATGATCTGTCGGATACAAGAAGTCGTGTGGCAATAACTGAGGCAGGCTTAGATGCTGATGATGTTCTGCATCCATTTGATGTGCAAAGAGATAATATCGCCTCAAAAGAACAGTCAGTAGGAAGCATCCTCGGGATGATTCTTCCATTTATGCTGATAATCAGCCTTCTTATGGGAACTATGTATCCGGCTATTGATGCTACAGCAGGTGAAAAGGAGAGAGGAACTCTGGAAACTCTTCTGACACTGCCTGTGAAAAATCACGAGATAATAATAGCTAAGTTCCTTACAGTTGCATTTATGGGAATAGTATCTGCCTTTATGAATATTATTTCTATGGCAGTTATGATCATATATATGGTCAAGCTTCTTTCAACCAAGGCAGTAGGAAATATGGGGCTTGATATTAAGAACTTTAATGTTGGTACATTTGTGCCTGCCATGATAGTTACTATTCTGGCAGTGCTTGCATTTTCGCTTTTTATATCGGCAGTGACTATGTGTATTACTGCTTTTGCAAAGTCATATAAGGAAGCAAATAATTACATAACACCACTGACGCTGGTTGTTATGTTCACAGCTTATATTGGATTTATTCCAAATATCGAACTGACAAGAAATATGGCACTTATTCCGGTTGCCAATATCTGTCTTTTGATAAAAGAGCTTCTGCTTTTTAAGGCTCAGATGAATATGATTATTGTAGTTCTTGTCAGCAATATTGTATATGCAATCTTGGCAATACTTCTTCTGAGCAGAATCTATGATAGTGAAAACGTTCTTTTTGATGAGGGAAGATATGGACTTCAGCTCTTTCAGCGTAGAAGCAATATGGAGAAGGGCGGCGTTCCAACTCCAGGTGATGCATGGTTTATAATACTTTTTGTATTTATAGTTTATCTGTTTGCAGGATCCCTTCTTCAGCTTGAGCATGGTGTGGGTGGTGTCCTTGGAAGTCAGCTTATTATCCTTTCTTTGCCACTTGCATTTGTAATTTATACGAAGAGAAGTATAAAAGAGACATATCATTTTAAGAGATTTAGAATTACCGATTTTACTGCGGCATGTTTAATGTATGCGGGTGCATTTGTAATGGAAAGAATAGTGTCGAATCTGCTTGGAATCTTATTCCCTCAGCAGGTAAATGAGACCAATTCAGGACTTGAAGAGTTTCTTCTAGGAGACAATCTATGGGTGACTCTGCTGGTTGTTGCAGTTGCTCCAGCCATATGCGAGGAAATGATGTTCAGGGGCTTTATACAGTCAGGCTTCAAGAAAAGATACAGTGCATTATCTACTATTTTTCTAGTTGCCATCATATTCGGAGCATATCATACAAGCTTTATCAGATTTATTCCTACGGCGCTTCTGGGAGCCAGCTTTGCAATAGTAGTTTATTATACGGATAGTATATTCCTGTCCATGATTCTTCACTTTACTAATAATGCACTAGCGGTGCTGATGATGTATTATCCATTGTTTTTTGAGAATACATTTCCGGTACTTATGTCCGAGGAAATGAATATATTTGAATCAATTATATTTGCTACAGTTGGAATCCTCATGATAACTGCAGCTATAGTGACATTCCGTACTCCACCAAGTATAAAAAAGAAAAATAAAAAGAAGACAGCTGATGCATGATGCAGTGCGTCAGCTGTCTTTGTAATAACAGACTAAGATTTTAGACTGATGTATCTAAAATCTCGTCATCGATCACCGGCACAATCTCGCCGTCAACGACGGCGAGTTCGCCGAGATCATCTAATACCTCAGATCTGTAGGTAAGTTCCTGCGTATCCTGGAATCCCACAAATAGCAGAAGCTCAATGGAATCTCTGTTGAAAAATACCATATCATCACTTCTGGAAATTCCTTCAGGATATACGCAGCCAACGTAGTCATAGATTTCCGTTCTCCCATCCGGTACGACGATTCTTCCGCATATCATAACATCTCTCTCTGCTTCAGCAAGTTTAACCACAGATCCGATTGGTAATAAATTCTTATACATTATAATTTCCTTCCTTTCTTATCACTTAAGGTATTTGATCTTTTTATTCTATTATTAGAGTTGTTCTTTTTTCCTAATTTACTGTCATCCTTACTTTTTCGGGCTTCCTTTGGATCAGGAGCACCTTCCTTAATAGCTTTCTTTGCTTCGGCCATCTGTTTGCGGCGTTTTTGTTCCTCGAGCTTTCTTTCTTCAGCCTTCTTCTGTTTAAGCGTTGCTTTAGAAATGGCTCTTCGTTTTTTCCAGTTTTTATATTTTTTAACAAGTCCTCCCCATTCAATTGCGAGGGTAACATTTCCGCCGAGACCAAGTGCACCACCACATCCGAGCTTTATACCCGTATTAGGGATAAATGTGAGCTGTCCCTCAATGCCTGCAGCAAGAGCTTTTCCTTCTGCCTCAACTGATATTCTGATTCCGAAAAAACTAAAACCACTGGAAACTTTTCCGGTGAATACTGCTGCGGAGGCACCGGCCTTGAGGTCAACACCAAATCCATCTGTAGTGACCTGGCCTTTATCATTTTTCTTGTAAATATGCCCTAAACCGAAGGTTCCTTCTGCTTTTGCGTGGCCTATATGACCGGTAGCTTTACCTTCAAGGCTTACATCCTTATTTCCAACTTTTGCTTTGGCAACTCCTCTTGCTCCATATGCTTCCGCAGCACCCATAACCTGAACCTTCGTACTGAGTGGATTCTTAAGAGAAAAACCAATTCCGACATTTCCCATAAGCTTGCCACCAAGGACACCGGAGTGTGCTCCGGCACTAAAAAGTTCATTTTTTGATTTATATTTTAGAGATATTTTGCCAAGCTTTGCTTTTGCAAGCATAGGGAGGTCGAAATCACCTGCACCGAATTCTCTTTTCATCCGGTCACGGCCGATTCTAGCCTGTACATTAAGGAATTTGAAACGACGCTTCAGCTTGTCACCAACTTCTCTATCTACATAAGAGTTTTCTTTTCTTGTATGAGCATCTGATTTTTGCATAACTCCTAACTCTTCAAGATTTCTGAGATTGTAGGCAGATTTTAAGAATTTGACGCTGTCTTCGCTAGGTTTATACTCGGCAGGCATCTGAGGATTTGTCTGATTATCTGTTAAGCCCTTAATTTGGGAACCAAGCTCTGCCTTGGACAGAGATGAAATATTCCTAATAGCATCAACACCCAGCTTTGTAAATTCAGGATTCGTACACATTGCTATTCTTGAATCCATGTGTCGGCCAATCATTTCAAGGGCAGATACCTTTTCAGCTAGTCCCTCAAACTGCTTGTTGGTAAGTCCGAGAGAAAGTCTGAAAAGATTATACTCTCTCTGCTGGTTTGCATTTCCGTTCTTACGCTTATTTGCCCAGTTATATATATCGACAACCTGACGTATCTTATAACGGTTGTTTTTATAAAGTTTAAGAAATTCATTACTATTATTATATTTAATCAGATCCAGGCGATGAAGATTATTGATTTCAAGAAAATCTTTCTTCATTTCTCCTACT
>JAILEL010000377.1 GCA_024687845.1 Eubacterium sp. | reverse complement strand
CAATCAAAAAACAGATAACTATGATCCAAATAATCAGGATTATGATGATTATTATAGACCATAGCTATCTGCCAGATATTTATACTACTACTGAATCATTATATGTACTCGAGTTAACCTGATTTCCTGAGAAGAGATTATGATATATGTCTTCCAGAAGATTCAGACCGCCTCTATATCCGACGTGGGTATTCTGAATAATAAGATCCTGCCCGATAGGAATGCTTATATATTTGAACAGATTTCCTGTTTCCTTTGCCACGTCTCTTTCCCAGTCACTTCCAAGAATAAGGGCTCTGTTTTCTACTCTCACTCTGTTCTTAAGATCGATCAGATTCTGCTCATTATCTTTATTGATTATGAATATGTCCTTATACTCAGGAAATTTCTTCTCAACAATCCGTCTTACGATTTCTTCTTTTTCCGGAGATGGATCATCAGTAATATAAACTCTCTCAGGAATAAAACCAAGCTCCTGTTCCAGATATCTTGTATAAGCTAGTGAATAAAGACTATCTCCTGTAGTATACAGCTTATATGGAAGGTTCGTCTGGAATTCTGCAAGGAAATCAACTATTCCTTCAAAATACTGATAATATCTCTTCTCTTCTTTATTAATCACTCTTTGAACATCAAGCTCATTCAGGTCTGCGAATTTACCAACCTTTTTCAAGAATTTACCTGTTTCAACAGCACCTATAGGAAGTATAGGATAATGAAGATAAGGCGTGCCGTATTTTTCCTTAAGAAGTTCCACTGTATCAAGCCCCACCCATGGAGAGATAAGCAAATTGAACTCTGCATCAGGAATGCTCTTCCATTCTTCAACTCCCTCAGATGTAACTCCAAAAAGTATATTTACTTTAAGGCCGATAGCCTCAAGAAGTGTTTTGATTTCTTCAAGATCCCCTCTCCAGTAAGGATTCTGAAATGGAACATCTGCGAATACATTTACAAGACCTTTTTGAACATTTGGTTCACGGTCTCCAACAAACTGCTGTATGATTGACTTGATCACTGCTTCATGTCCAAAATAGTTTGAGCCTCTGAAGCCCGGTGTGTCTACACCTGCAATCGGAAATCCCTGATCACGGAATTCCTTAGCTATAGCAACAACGTCATCTCCTATTATTCCAGCTGTACATCCTGAAAGGATTACGAAGAGATCTCCATTCAGTACTTTAAAGGTGCTTTCCACCAGCTGTCTCAGCTTCTTCTCTCCACCGAAAACAACTTCTGTCTCACTTGCATTAGTACATGAAACCTGATTTCCACCTGCATATCCTTCGCCCTGCTGTCCTGAACCTGTTGCAAGAAAAGAAAAGGTTTTCATAGAGCAGCCCGGACCGGCATGAACTATCGGCACACCTCCTGGAATTGCAAGAACTGTCTGTTGTGCTCCTAATGCACATGTATATCTTGGTTGTGATATTGTATTACTCATTACGCATTTACCTCTTTTTTCTTACCATCATTTACAAAATAGAATGCATCTGTATCCTGATTCATCCACCAGTCTGTATATGGAAATGTTGTATGTGCCGCGATATTATCTACTAACTTATGAGTTTTAAAGGCACGAAGTATTCTTTCACCAAATTCAATCTCACCATCATAACCGACACCGAGATTTGAATCAGCATCAAATATTGTAGGAACACCAGACTTATATCCAAGTGCAGCAAGGGCTGGATGTCTAACAATCAAAAGCTCTGGCTGAAGGTTCTTTAAGAACTTAAGCACCTGATATGGCTGCTTATTACATACATTGTAGTTCTCAACATCACCTACATTTTCAACCATGAATTTAAGAGTATTTATTTCTTCTGAATCAGACTTACCATCATGGTGATAGGTTGTAGTTCCTACCACATCCATTTCAAAATCCCTTGCCATACTTATTACATTATGTGCATAGGAATCTCCGGCAAAAACATAAACCTTCTTGCCTCTCAGCTGTTCCTTTAGCTGTTCATATCTTTCCTTAATTCTTTCATGCTCCGCCTCAATTGCAGCTTCAACTCTGTCCTCTCTTCCTGTAAGCTCAGCAACTGCACGAAGCCATTTGTCTGTAGCTCTGATTCCGTATGGAGCTGCGGCTTTGACCTGAGGAACACCGTATAGTTCTTCAAGACCTTCAGCTACATATGATGCAAGAGTCTCACAGATTGTTGCTGAAGCCGCAGCCTCAGAAATATGAGACAGCTCTTCAGTTGTTGTAACATATGGAAGATAATGAGGCTTCAGATCAATAAGTCCGAGAAGTCTTGTGAATCTGTCTGTTCCTGCAAAATTAAATATATTAACTATATCTTCATCCTTCTTTTCAGGTGCTTTTACTACAGCACGAAGGATAGCATTAAAGCCTGCATCCCATCCGGTTGACCATATCTTTGATTTAAAACCTTCACATGCAAGTGAAACTACAGGTACACCAACCTCTTCCTGCATTTCTGAAGCGATACCCTGAATATCATCTCCGATAATACCAGAAGCACAGGAGGATGAAACAAATATAACCTTTGGATTATATCTTTTCTTAGCTTGTCTGATTGCAGTTCTCAGCTTTTCACCTGCACCGTATATAGTATCCTTTTCCTGAATATTTGTGCATATAGCATGATGGTCGAACTTTCCTTTATTTCTGTTATCAGCTATTCCCTGGCATTCCTGATAATTGCCGGCAATAGTTGCAAAACAGCCTATTGGAGCATGCGATACAACAGCGGCATCTCTGATACCATATACAAGTCCCTTTGCACAGCCCTCCTGGCAGTCACCGCACTGGCCGTAACAGAATTTACCTATCTTTAGTTTTCCTTCATGACCTTTTTCGGCAAGTTCACTGGCCTTACCCTGAAATGTAAGAACCGTTTTCAGTCTTTTCTCTCTTATTTCAACACGACTGGAATTAAAATTAGTGCTCATTTTTTTCACTCCTCTTACT
>JAILEL010000271.1 GCA_024687845.1 Eubacterium sp. | reverse complement strand
GCAGGTATTATGAGATATAATATGAAAAACTAACTGCAAGCAGTTGTTTTCAATTATATCTCATAAACCGTGAATAGTAACAACATTTTCACATATTTTCATCAATTGCTTTTGCAAGCTGATCCGCACAGGATGACCCTTTCATTCCACATTGATTACCGCGAAGGATATCTGCTATCTCTGCTGCATCCTTTCCTTCAACAAGCTTTCCGATAGCTTTGAGGTTTCCGTTACATCCACCAATAAAACTAAGATTATGCATCTTATTATCCGGATCTATATCAAAATCTATTTTCATCGCACATACGCCCTTAGGGCTGAATGTTACATGTTTCATATCCTGTCCCCTTTTTTATTCAGTCTCAGTAGATACCTCAGATGAAGCTTCATCATCAGCTGCAAGCATCTGTTCCAAAGTTCTCCAGCCAAGAACAGCACATTTAACTCTCGAAGGCATATGAGAAATATCCTTCAGAGAGCCTGCCTCTTCAAGCATTTCAAGTTCTTCATCAGTAATCTTATCTTTGATCATTTTGAGAAATGTATCTTTAAGCTTTAAGGATTCTTCCACACTTTTTCCTATTACAAGTTCAAGCATCATATCTGCGCTAGCCTGAGAAATGGCACAGCCATCTCCGAAGAATGCACCATCTTCTATTATTCCATCATCAGAAACATTTAGCTGCAGCGTAATATCATCACCACATGACGGATTCACTCCACGAAGAGATTTCTGTGGTTCTATCATCTTAGTCTTATGCATCGGATGAATATTATGCTCTGTTAATATCTCATTATAAAATGTTCTATTTTCCATTTTTCCTCACCGTATAATATCAGTCTTATAACTTATTCTCAATCAGCATATCCCATCATTGGGCGGATTCTCTTAACAACATCAAGGAATCTCTGCACTTCTTCCTCAGTATTATAGAACATCAGGCTTGCTCTTGTTGTTGATGGAATTCCAAGAAAATGATGGAGCGGCTCAGCACAATGATGTCCGGCTCTTACTGCAACATTTGCATCTGCAATAATAGCTGCAATATCATGAGGATGAACTCCTTCTACCTTAAAGGTCACTATACCATGATGATCTCTATAATCATCCGAGCCAAGAACCTGAATATGCGGAATAGCCTGCATTCCTTCAACTGCCATTTTGGTAAGCTCAAGTTCGCGCTCTTCTATATTATGTAAACCAATAGAGTTAATATAATCAATTGCTGCTGCAAGACCTACTGCTCCACCAGCATTAACTGTTCCTGCTTCAAACTTATGTGGAAGCTCTGCATAGGTAATATCTTCAAGTGTTACATACTCGATCATTTCTCCACCTGATAAAAATGGTGGCATCTTTTCAAGTATTTCCTTTCGTCCAAACAAAACTCCGATTCCCATAGGAGCCATCATTTTATGCCCGGAAAATGCAAGAAAATCAACTCCAAGTTCCTGCACATCTGTCTTGCTGTGTGGAACACTTTGTGAACCATCAGCAACAAAATATGCACCAACAGCATGAGCTGCTTCAGCAAATGCCTTAATGTCTATTATTCTTCCAAATATATTTGACATAGCTGTCATAGCTACTATCTTAGTTTTTTCTGAAAGAAGTGACTTAAACTTCTCTAATGAAAAGCTTCCGTCCTTTTCACATTCAAGGAACTTTACTGTTGCACCATATCTTTTAGCTGCTAGTCTCCATGGAAGCATGTTACTGTGATGCTCAACAACCGTAGTTATCACCTCATCGCCTTCCTTAAGACACATCTCACCAAGTGAATAAGCAACTAAATTAAGGCTTTCTGATGCATTTCTTGTAAATATGATTTCAGAATCTTCCTTTGCATTTATAAATCCTGCAACCTTAGTTCTTGCTGCTTCATAGCGCTCCGTTGCATCTATTGAAAGATCATAAAGGCCTCTGAATGGGTTTGAATTGTGATGATAATAATACTCAGAAACTGTCTCAATCACCTGTCTTGGGCGCTGGGTAGTTGCGGAATTATCAAGATATGCCAGATCGGACTTTTCAAAAAAAGGAAAATCTGATCTAATACTTTTTATATCTATACTCATTTTTATATCTACTTTCTTACTTTTTATTATCTTGATACCATATCAGGAGTTATACTGCCTCTACCATTATTCCTCAAATAATAACAATTCTTTCGTTTTCTGATCAGGAATTCTGCCAGCTACAGCATCAATTCTAGATTTTGCCATGAGTTCATTTATTTCATTCTCAGGAATTCCTCTTGCCTGAAGGTAGAATAGAATCTCATCTGAGATTTTACCAATAGACGCTCCATGAGCACCTTCTACATCCTCTTCTGCACAGAGAATGAGTGGTACTGTGCTGTTCTTAACGCCCTCATTCATTAGAAGTACATCTTCTCTTTCATCACCAGTTGCATCTTTACAACCCTTAATGAAGTCGATAGTTCCTCTAAATACCTTTGATGCATTATCTCTCAAAACACCACTAACAGATATCTTTGAATCTGTTTTACGACCTTTATGTCTTGCAACATAATTGATATCAAGATTACCCTCTTTTTCAACAAGATATCCAGTATCAATATCAAGCCAGCTCTTATATCCGTCAAGATCAGCAGAACATGCAAGTCCTATATTAGCTGAACCCGTAGTAAGCTGAATCAGCTTAAGTCCACCCTTTTCCATATATCTTCCACCAATGCTGTCAATAAATGTCGCACTGTCATCCAGCTGGAAGATCTCTACAAGATTAAGTCTCGCATTTTTAGCCGCCTTGATTCTTATATCATTTGCAGCATAACCCGGATTACCCTTGTAGGTTATGATCATTGTAAGTTCAGCTTCCTCACCAAGAACTACAGCCACTCTTGATAAACTGCAACTTTCTTCATCCGCAGAACGATTTTCAGCTGACTTTGCATTATAATCATATGTTAATCTTATTGGTTCAGCAACCTTCACGCCTGCACCAACTGTATATGAATCCCCACCAGTTTTTGCCGCATGAGAGAACTTACGAAAATCCTCACCTGCACCAAGTTCAATATCGCCAAGGGCAATTGAAGTAAAATCAACTGCACCAGCTTTCACTTCTGCAGGAATTTCTGATTCAGTAATCTCTGCTCTCACAGTATTGGTTGGAATCTCTATATTCTTTTCATTAACTCTAAGCCAGGTCCACGTCGGAACCGGTAACTTATTGATAGTTATATTATTCATATTAATCCTCTTCCGGTTTTATTTAAATGATTTCAAAATCATTTAACCAATAGACCCTTTCATTTCAAGTCTGATCAAATTGTTCATTTCAACTGCATATTCAAGTGGAAGCTCCTTTGAAACATTATCAGCAAATCCACTTACTATCATAGCGCGTGCATCTTCTTCAGAGATACCACGACTCATAAGATAGAATATCGCTTCGTCAGAGATACGTCCAATCTTAGCTTCATGTCCGATATCAACATCGTCACATCTTACATCCATTGCTGGAATTGTATCTGATCTGGAAATGTCATCCAGCATGAGGGATGAACAGTCTACTGCTGACTTCGCCCCTTTAGCCTTAGGACCAATTACCACTGCACTTCTGAAGGTACTGATACCTCCACTTTTAGAGATAGACTTAGTATTAACTGTAGACAAAGTCCTTTCTCCTGTATGAACTACCTTAAGTCCGGTATCAAGGTTCTGGCCCTCACCAGCAAATGTAATTCCAGTAAACTCAACCTTGGAATCATTTCCTTTAAGAATAGTCATAGGATAAAGATATGATGTATGGGATCCAAATGAACCAGAAACCCATTCCATCTTTCCACCCTCTTCAACTGTTGCACGCTTGGTATTCAGATTGTACATATTCTTAGACCAGTTCTCTATAGTTGAATATCTGAGTCTTGCATTCTTCCCTACAAAGAGCTCAACCGCTCCAGCATGAAGATTTGCAACGTTATACTTAGGTGCAGAACAGCCTTCAATAAAGTGAAGATCTGCACCTTCATCTACAATTATAAGCGTATGCTCAAACTGACCGGCACCAGGTGCATTTAATCTGAAGTAAGACTGAAGAGGTATCTCAACCTTTACTCCCTTTGGAACATATACGAAGCTTCCACCTGACCAGACTGCGCCATGAAGAGCAGCGAATTTGTGGTCCTCAGGAGTAATAAGCTTCATGAAATGCTCCCGTATCATATCACCATATTCACCATGCATTGCAGACTCAAGATCAGTATATATAACGCCCATCTTTGCAACGTCCTCACGAACATTATGATAAACGAGCTCTGAATCGTACTGTGCACCAACTCCGGCAAGTGACTCACGTTCTGCCTGAGGGATACCCAATCTCTCAAATGTATCCTTAATCTCTTCTGGAACCTCGTTCCAATCTGCACTCATCTTATTGTCCTTAGGCTTGATGTAAGTGACAATATTATCCATATGAAGACCGTCAATTGGAGGTCCCCATTCTTTCATTTCTATTCTATTATATATTTTGAGGGCTTCCTGGCGGAAGTCTGCCATCCACTGTGGATCTTTTTTCTCCTGGGAAATCTGAGCAACAATCTCAGGAGTCAGACCCTCGGCAACCTTGTAAACGTCCTCATCGACATTTCTAAAGTCATACAGGCTTCTGTCCACGTCCTCAACGTAGGTTTTTTCCTTATCTGCCATATCTTTCCTCTTTTATCTTATATGTCGCATCCTAGTTCACATACTTCTCAAATCCATGTGCGTTGATTTCACCAACAAGTGAGCTGTCACCTGTCTCAACTATCTTTCCATCTACAAGGATATGTGTATAGTCAACCTTAAGGGCTTCAAGAATTCTTGTGCTGTGAGTAATAATGATGAGCGAACCATCACCATTTTCATGAAATGCTTTAACACCATCTGATACTGTTCTTACAGCATCAACATCAAGTCCTGAATCTGTCTCATCAAGAATTGCAAGATCCGGTTTAAGCATAAGCATCTGAAGAATCTCTGCCTTCTTCTTCTCACCACCTGAGAAGCCAACATTCAGGTCTCTGTCTGCATATGACTTATCCATATTAAGAAGCTCCATCTGCTTCTCAAGAGATTTACGGAAATCCCAGAGACGGGCTCTTTTTCCGGTTATAGTATCATTTGCATTTCTGATAAAGTTAGAAAGTGAAATACCAGGAACCTCTATCGGATTCTGGAATGAAAGGAAGATACCAGCCTTTGCACGTTCATTGGTTTCCTTGTCGGTAATGTCCTCTCCCTTAAAATCAATACTTCCACTTAATACTGAATAATTTGGATTACCCATTATAGCGTAACCAAGTGTTGATTTTCCTGCTCCGTTAGGTCCCATGATAACATGAGTTTCACCACGGCCAATCTTCAGGTTAATTCCATGAAGAATCTCAGTCTCAGCAACGCTGACATGTAAATCTTTAACATTTAATAAATCAGACATTTGTTTTCCTCCTCGTGTCTGTAAATAAATCTATATAGTAAGACTGGATGATTTATAATGAATATATATTTCGTACATAACTGCTCAGTATGTACTTTCAAAAACATTCGTGACGTCCGTGCTCGTAATACAGTTTTTATTAAGCAAGCTTATAAAAACTGCTTACGGCACTCTATTGTCTGCTACGCAGACACCTCCCTCATGTTTCGAAAGTAACCTTGCTCAGCAAGGTTAGGATATATGTAGAATACATTTCTTATAATGCAAGCATTCACGTAATTTATTCTACATATATCCTACATACTGAGCAGTTACAAATAGTTACAAATCACCATCTGATTAGTATACTTGAAAAATAGGTTAAAATCAACAAACAAATCGCCCAAAAATACTCCTAAAAACATATTATTTTGTAGAGAGATATATCATGACATTAGTATTTTCTTAGAAACGGAGCAATTCGTATGTAACATGGTACAAAAAAAAGACAGCTGATACTGGTAAAGTGTTTACCAGTCAACTGTCTTTTTCCGAATCATATTATATTTACTTTAGTATAGATCGATGCCTCCAAGCTTGTTCATAAGTATCAGTACTACTGCACCGATTGAGATTAGTAAATAGATGATTCCTGATAAAATATTCTGATCAACAAACTGGAATATGCCCCCTGTCAGCATAATCACAGATACTGCTCCCAGAATAATACGCATAAGATTATTAAACTGCTTCTTGTCTTCGCTGTTTTCCTCAGCATCCCTAAGTGTTAATTCATTCATACTTTTACCTCACTAAACATAAAAACATCAAACTAAACACATCAATTCAACTAACACATAAACGCCTTCATTATTAACAGTTTACTTATACATTATTATTAATGTATCCCCACTGCTATTAGTATATATCTGACTAACATCATAATTTCATCGTTTTTACATAAATTAGTATAATATTCAAATCTTAAGATAATCTTAACTCGACATGAATAAAGTATTATTTTTTTGTTGCCAAAAGGTAAAAATATGTCGTAAATGGTATTTTATTCTATTTATTTCTTATCAAATCTTATAACGTTTGATTTATCTTCGGCTGAAAGTGAACTGATATAGTTATAATACATATCAACCACGTAATCCGCCTGGTCTTTTTCTTTTATCAGGCTAAGCCTGTTCAAAGCTTCAGGTCTTCTTCCGAGCTGGAAGAGTCTTATAGCCTCTCTGAAATCAGATGTATTTGCCATCTTTACTTTTCTTTCTTCATCAGGAAGGCAGTCTAAAACTTCAAATATTGCTCGGGCATCGTTTACTCCTGCTGCTGTTATCATTCCGAGATATCTAATATTTACAGAATCCGGATCTTTCATTCTATCGATTGTATCTTTTGATATTATCATAGCAGTCTGATATTGTTTCGTTAGTGACTCAAAACGCGAGCTTAAGTTTACTGTATCAGAAATCACTGTGCCTGAAAGTCTTTCGTCTTCACCGACAATTCCTATTCTTGCCATTCCTGAATGTATACCTACACCTATATTGATATCAACCATTTTCAGGCTTTCTGCAAGTTCATCACTAAGCGAAATTTCCTTATAAAGCTCAATTCCACATGCTACTGCATCATCTGCATTTTCAAAAAGAGCCATTACAGCATCGCCGATATATTTATCTACAAAACCATTATGCTTTCTTACAATTGGCCCTGCTTTTCCGAAAATTGCATTTACAAATTCAAAGTTTTCCTTTGCTGTCATTATTTCCGAATTAATTGAAAATGATCTAATGTCACAGAAAAGAACTGTAATATCTTTGCTCTCTGCATCTCCAAGCTGCAAATCCGTAAATTTATCCTTGCCAAGCAGTTCTTTGAATTTTTCAGGCACGAACTTGTAATAGAACTTTTCAGTCTCATCCTTCTCATCAAATAATTCTTCCAGGTTTTCAGCCATGGTATTTACCTGGTTACATATCTCTCCAAGCTCATCATCGGATTTGTACTGAGTTCTGACTCCAAAATCACCCTTGGCTATCTCAGATACTGTTCGTGTTGTTTTCTTTATTGTCGTGGTCAGCTTGATAGTGAGTATCGTTATCACCAAAATGATAACTGCTGACATAATAAATACACCCTTAAAAAGCTCTGCAGCAAGCTCTAATCTCTGATTTTCAAATTCCAGAATATCAGTTCTGATATATAGATATGCTGTTATATTTCCATCTTTATCATATATAGGGGCATAGGAGCTTATACCGTCTCCAATATTAGCCTCAGCAAAAATATAATTACTAATCTGGGAGTCTATTATGATTTTCCGATTGCCACTGCCCTTCTCTGCAAATTCCTCATCAGTAGGAACTGGCAATAGTATGGAATTCGGAACTACAGTCTTATCATGAAATGCTATTGTTTTCACTTCACCTGCAGCATTTCTTCTTCCAACTTCAAAAGAATATAATTTGCTCCAGTCGCTGCTATTATAGATAGTAATCTTGTCAAGAATATCATTTAGCTGCTTATATTTTTTACTGGTTTCTTCATCATTTATATTCATGCCAGTAAAATCAAATTCATCCAGTTCTGTAGAAACCAATTCAGTTACTGCCTGCAGCTCGCTTTCCGTCTGCTTTATCTGCATTTTTTCGGCATAGGTAAATATGTTATAAAACATAAGTAAAGACATGATCATACAGCTTGGAATAATAGTTACAAGCTGCTTAAACATGAGGTTTTTCTTTCTTATGAAAATATTTATGACAATTCCAATAACTGATAGAACCGCTACAAGTCTTACAAAGCAATAAAGAATACTCAGAATAGTATCAAACCGTGTAATATAAAAAGCAACTTCCTGCTCAGTTATACCACTTTGATCACAAATAAGCAGTCCATCCATGCCACTTACATAGAGCTTATTCTGATATGTATTCAGATGCACACGGTTAGAATCTCTCATATACTGCAATGTTTCCACAGCATAATAATCAGCTAAATCGAGAATCTTCGTCAGCTTGCCGTCATTAATCTTATACACTTTCTGGCTTAATGAATCCAATGCATAGATTTCGTTTTGAATCATGCAGAACTGACTTAGCAAAATGTAATCTTTTGAATCTGTATCAGTTGATGGTGTATAAATAACCACATCCTCGTTTCCATCAAAATCAACCATATGACAGCTTCCATCGCTCAGCACATGAAAAAACTTATCATTATAAGTATAGACCGAACCTGTAAATATACCATCCTCGCCCGTTGCAAATAATTTAGAAATATCCACATCATTAGTTTTTGTATTGATTCTGTAATGAAACACTCCATCATTATCAAGAACAGCAAAGTATAAAGAATCATCATAATAAGAAATATTTCCAACTCTCTGATATCTTCTTATCATCGAATCATCAGGTTCAACGGTGCAAACAGTCCCCTGATATTTAAAATCACTGGAGAGCTTTAGTATTTTCTCAGATTTCAGCCATGCCAGGTCATCTGTCCATACAGATACTGAATAATACAAATACCCATCATCACCTATAATCAGATCATTTCCCTGATAGGAACCTTGAATGTCTACATTTTTAAGCTTGCTCTGAAGATTTCCTCCATAGAAGCTTTCAGTTCTTCCACTGGCTAGATCAACAATTTCAGTGCTTCCTTGATCAATGTCTCCTTCTACAGCCAGCATTTTTCCGGAATTGTTTATAAAAACATCATAAATATTATTTGAAACGAATGAAGTATAGATCAGATTCAAATTGGTCGTATAAACATATCTTCCTACAAAATTAACGCATGTCATAAGAACCACTGATAAAATCAGAGGTATAAGGAAATATTTCATCTTTCCAAATAACTTATGAATCACTTTACTAAATCTATTTGTCTTCTTCTCTTCCATATCCCACTACTTCTATAACCTTTTATTTATCAACTGAGTATACTCAGAAACGCTTTATTTCTCGTCGAGTATATCATACCAAATGTAATTTAACCATAATAAAAACTTTAGCTATCTAATTTCCATACAGCATACTGAAACACTATAAAAGAGGCGTAGCCCCAATGTTCAGGCGGAGTTACACCTCTTCGAATCTATTGTTTTTTCCTGTTTTTATTTGTTTTTTTTCAATAAATACTCCAATAGATAAAGCAATTATTATAAAAATATAAGAAATTAAGTAAGATACAAAATCCGGAACTTCAAACCATCCTATAGAATAATCAAATATCTATAAAATTAAAGCTACCAATAAATTAGCAATTCCTGTGATCAAACTATTAAATGCCTCTTTTGCATTTGCAGCTTGATTAGACATCAGAGCAAAACCACCCTTTTGCGTTGCATGAGCATATTTATCAATTATATCAAACCACATAACATATCTGAGATCAGAATTGTTTGTGTAATATAATAGTCCAGACAAAGCAAATGGTAAAATCATCATACCCGACTTAAACATCTGTCGATTCTCTTCACCTTCATTTCCATCCCATTCTTTAAATATTCTAAATATCATATTAACTCCTTATGCAAGGCTAGTAACTGTTCAGCTGACTTTCGCTAAACAGTTACAAATATTTTTTTGTAGATTACACCTCTTTATTTCGTTATCACTTTTACTGTTCCAGGAACTTTAGCTTTTTTGATCAGCTTTCTATAAGCACTAAGTTTTTTCTTCGGAACTATGATTTTAGCCTTGGAATTAATACCCTTAAATGCATTTGTTCCTATCTTTTTAATTGATGAAGATTTGATAGTAACCGATTTCAAGCTCTTACATCCATAAAATGCATTTGCACCGATGTCCTTCACATATGAACCTATTACTACCTTTTTAAGTTTAGTACATCCACTAAATGCATCCTTTCTGATACTTGTAACCTTAAATGTCGCTCCACCCAGTTTAACTTTTCCGGTAGCAGATACAAGTTTGCAGTTTTTATCATATGGTGCTACATATTCAACAGTTCCACCGGTTACTTTCTTACCCTTTTTTGTAACCTTGGTAATCCGATACTTTCCTCCTTTTTTCTTATCAGCTACAACAACATTCTTTTTCAGTTCAGTATTCTTTATCTTTTCTGAAGATATCTCTTTCCATTTTGCAGGTATTACCTTCTGAGGCTTAATAACCTTATTGCATACTGAACAGTGACATCCTTCTGTAAGTCCTGTTTTTGTTTCAGTTGCAGGAACTTTTGGATCAATTACTATTTTGTGCCCAGTTGCCTTACCAGCAATAAAAGTTCTTGTTCTGTATAGTATACGAGTTTTAACCTTAGTGTTACCATCTTCTTTTACAGGAGTATCAGACCACTGAGACCATGTTTTGAAGTCTCCAACCTGAGCCTTTTCATACTTAGTATATGAGCATCGTTTAACATCTATTCTTTCCTGTAACCACCAGTAAGTATCCCGACATATATCAGCTTTGGATTTCTCATATCCATTGGCCTTTGCATTAAACGGAATATCCTCTGTTGAATAATATGCATGGAATGTAGTATAACCATTCTGTCTATTACTCTTTACATACCTGTTATATGGTTTATCATAAACATTTCCTGAACACCAATGCCAATAAATATATCCTAAATGACTTGTGTTAACTGTAACCTTTGTAGTAGCATTTTCATAAGCTGCTACAGGTGTTTTATTATACTGTCTATATAGAGAATTACCTGTATCAAAGCCTTTCCAGTCAGAACCATAGTCAATGGTTCCTGTCTCAACGACCTTCCAGTCCATCTCTCTCTTAGAAAAACTATACTGAGTCTTAGTTTGAACAGTAGTTCCATTGCTTACCTTTGGTTTTTCTGTAGTCCACTCAGAATAGAGCTCAATATCCCCCTTCTTAGTAATAGTAGTACCACATTCGCGACACTGAATAGTTGTAGTACCATCCTCCGTACACGTTGGAGCAATTCTGCTTACAATCTGAAAGTTATGAATATGATTTTTTGTAATTTTTTCTATCTTAGTTTTATGGCAATCCTTACAGGTATAAGTAATCTCGCCTTCCTCTGTAGTTGTAGCCTGTTTTGTTATCTTTCCC
>JAILEL010000251.1 GCA_024687845.1 Eubacterium sp. | reverse complement strand
GGCTCGTTCTGTGGCTCGGCTACTACTTCTGCTACAGGCTCGTTCTGTGGCTCTTCTACTGCTTCTGCTACAGGCTCGTTCTGTGGCTGAATACCAGCTTGCGGCTGCACTGGAGCCTGTGGCTGTACTGGAGCCTGCTGTTCAAATACACCTATACTTTGATCAAATGATGCCTGTTGGTCCATGGATTGTTGAACAGGAAATGCCTGCATCATTTGCTTAAATGGCCGCATATCTGATCCACAATAAGCGCAAAAATTATATTCTTCAGGTACATCCATCCCACAATTTTTACATATCATTCTTGTAACCTCCCATATAACTTCTCTCACTACTACAAACAACGATATATCCTTGTAAAACTATATAGGTCTATAGTTAAACTACTCTTTTAGTTTACTCTTCTCCTTCCATTTTTGCAAGCTTTGCTGCCTGATCTGCAGCAGTAAGTGCATCTATGAATTCATCGAGATCCCCATTTAATGTTTCATTTAATCTATATGATGTCAGTTTAATTCTATGATCTGTAACTCTGCTCTGTGGGAAGTTATAGGTTCTAACCTTTTCTGATCTATCACCGGAACCTATCTGACTTCTTCTGGCTTCTGTTTCAGCATCATGTGCCTTCTGCATTTCCAGATCATACAGCTTGGTCTTCAGAAGTGCAAAAGCCTTCGCTTTATTCTGAATCTGTGACTTTTCAGTCTGGCTATAAATAACTATTCCAGTAGGATAATGAGTAAGTCGTACAGCAGAGTCAGTTGTATTTACACACTGTCCACCATTTCCAGATGCGCGCATTACATCTATTCGGATATCTTTTTCATCTATCTGAATATCCACATCTTCTGCCTCTGGCATAATCGCTACAGAAGCTGCTGAAGTATGAATTCTTCCACCAGACTCAGTTTCTGGTACACGCTGTACTCTGTGCACACCACTTTCATATTTCAGTTTAGAATATGCTCCTTTACCTTTCATCATGAAGGTAACATCTTTTATTCCACCTATTCCTGTATCATCTATTGAAATAAGCTCCGTCTGCCATCTCTTCTTCTCTGCATAATGTTGATACATTCTATAGAGCTCATAAGCAAAGAGTGCTGCTTCTTCACCACCTACACCAGCTCTGATTTCAACTACTACGTTTTTGTCATCATTTGCATCCTTAGGAAGAAGTAATATTTTCAGTTCCTGTTCACATCTTTCAATAGCCTTCTTTGCTTCATTAAGTTCTTCCTTAGCAAGCTCTCTCATCTCTTCATCAGATTCTTCATCCAGCATAGCCAGACTATCCTCTTCAGACTGCTTTGCATTTTTATACTCTTTATATTTCTCAACAATAGGAGTCAGATCACTCTGTTCCTTCATCAATTTCTTAAATCTATTCTGGTCATTTACTACCGAAGGGTCTGAAAGCTCCTTCATAATCTGCTCAAGCTTTGTGACCAGTTCTTCTAATCTATCAAACATTTTTTTCCTCCTAATCAAACTATCAAAACTTCAATATTTAAGCGTTTAAATAATTCATATATTTCGATACTTTAAAACTTAATACTATAATATCCAAATTACAAATTTCAGTCATCATGACATGATAACTTTATGTCAACCTGGCCATACTGCAGATACTACTCTGTTCATATCATTCATATCATTTAATCTATGTATGGACTCAAATCCCTTTTTTCTGAGAAGATTAAAAACATCATTATATTGATCGTTTCCTATTTCAAGGATAAGCACTCCATCATTCACAAGAAAATCAGGCGCTTCATCTATGATTCTTCTGTAAAACGAAAGTCCATCTCTTGAACCATCTAATGCAAGTCTTGGTTCATAGTCTCTCACGTCTTTCATAAGATAATTAATATCATTGGTTCTTATATAAGGCGGGTTACTGAGAATCATATCAAATCTTGCAGACGCCTCACCATTTTCATCCCTGAAGCATTTAAACAGATCACTTTGAATAATTTCCACTTCAGACTTCAGAGCCTCAGCATTATCCTTTGCAAGCTTAAGGGCATCCTCGGAAATATCAACCAAGGTTACATTATCCTTATATCCGTCTTTGGAACGTTCCAGCTGATAAGATATCCCTATGCACCCTGACCCAGTGCACATATCAAGCACTTTCATATTTCGGTTAACCGACCTATCCAATGCATGTATGACCAAGGTCTCGGTATCATATCTAGGAATAAGAACCTTCTCGCGGCAAATGAATTTGTAATCCATAAAATATGTAAAGCCTACTATATATTGAAACGGATAGTAAGTTGTTCTAAGCTTTATAGCATTCATATATCTTTTGGCACTTACATCATCCAATCTTTCATTAAGACTTGCATATATTGATGCAAGATCTTTTCCCGTAATATGCATCATAAGATGTCTTGCTTCCGCAATATTATTCTCTATGCCTGCATCCATCAGGATTCTGGAAGCCTTCTGAATTAATGCACCATAAGTTTTTTCTTCATATCCACTGCTCTGGCTCATCAAAACACCACCTCATATGTTTCTCTCCAAGCATCAAAAGATATATCTTCTAGAGAGCTGTCATTTCTCAAAGCTGTCATTTCTAACACAAGTCACGTATTCATGCCAATCTATTACGCCTTCTACGGATTTGATTGCTACTTCAACCATATCTCCTGTAGGTTCTTTCGTAGTAAGTCTCTGAACCCATAGTCCAGGCTGGCTCAAAACATTTGCAAATCCATTTTCATGTTTACCGGCATATCTTATAAATTCATACGATATTCCTGCTATAACCGGAACCAGAAGAACTCTTGATATAAGTCTGAGCCAAACTGTATCCGTCTTAACAAACATAAATACGATTATACTGACAATCATAACTATAAAAACAAAACTTGTTCCACAACGTTTATGGAATCTTGTGTGTTTCATTACATTTTCAACAGTCAGTTCATCCCCTGCTTCAAGACAATTAATAGTCTTATGTTCAGCTCCGTGATACATAAATGTTCTCTTTATATCTTCCATTCTTGATACAAGAACTATATATCCTAAAAATATCGCAAGCCTAAGTATTCCTTCTATAAGATTAACTATCAGATCACTGTCAGTAAGCTTATACAGAAAATTGGCAAGAAATGCAGGAAGAAGCATGAACACACCGACCGCAATCAAAATAGAAAAAATCAATGTACCTATAAGATATGCTGAATCACTTTTTTCGTCTTTATTTTGCTTCTCCGAACCCTGTTCTTCTTCATCAAAATACTGAGAAGAATCCATAAGCGTCTTCATCCCGATATAAAGTGACTCAACAAAATTAACAACTCCTCGAACTATAGGAATATTGAGTCCCTTATACCTTTCACCAAGTGAAATGTAATCTGTAACCTTAACTTCTACTTCTTTATTCGGTTTTCTAACAGCCAGCGCATAACTGACGGGACCTTTCATCATGATACCTTCAAGAACAGCCTGGCCACCAACACTTACCTTTTTCATATTCCGATCTTTCCTGATGACATTTCATTTTCTGATTGTTTCTGTCACCTTTTTCGTTGAATGTCAAAGCGGCAGATAAGGTACGAAAAGAAAGCACCTCAGCTGCCGCTAATGTTCTGTAAATTCCTGTTAACTAATTCTCTGTCTGAACGCCATACTTCTTGTTGAACTTATCTATACGTCCACGAGCCTGTACAGACTTCTGCTGACCTGTATAGAAAGAATGGCATTTTGAGCAGATTTCAACGTGGATATCCTGCTTTGTAGATCCTGTAACAAACTCATTACCGCAGTTACAAACGACCTTAGCCTGATAATAATCCGGATGAATTCCTTCTCTCATAGTTTTATCTCCTTTTCTATGTAACGTATATGTGACACTACGTGTATCAGTTCGCAGATTAAGAATATATATAATATATTGTGGCTGCTTGCAGACTAAGATATATTATATATATTCTTAAACCCGTGCAACGGGTAACCGAAAACTCATGAGGAAAGTGTAAGCAAATTATATCTTAGCAATTCATTACAACACTTTCCGAATTTGTTTTTGGTTATCTGCGAACAGACTGCCGAACACTCAACGTCTCGATCACATACCAGCAACATTCCAATATTATCACAGTGTTTTACATAAATCAAGCATATTATTTATGTTTTTTGCTCGTTATATTTCTTATGAATATTATTAATGTCCTCAGTTGTTCCTCCGCCGTTATCATCCTCAGCTTTGAAATATCCTCTTTCAACTAGTCTCAGGAATGCATCCACCACATCTTCGGTAAGCTGAGTTCCTGAAACCTCTTTAATAATAGACACAGCCTTATCAAAATTCATTCTCTTTCTATAAGGTCTGTCCGAATACATCGCATCAAATGTATCAGCCACTGCTATTATCTGTGCCACTCTCGGAATCTCATCCCCCTTAAGTCCCTTTGGATATCCCTTTCCATCCGGTCTCTCATGATGAGCACCGGCACCAATAGCAAGTTCAGGCATTATGCTTATATCCTTCAGAACCTTATAACCCTGAGCAGAATGAGATTTGATAATATTAAACTCAAGATCTGTAAGCTTACCCGGTTTATTAAGAACTTCCGGTGGAATACCTATCTTACCAATATCATGAAGAAGTGCAATATTGTAGTATTTATCGACTGTATTCTCGTCATAACCAAGCTCTCTAGTCAGCATTGCAGTATATTCAGCAACACGAGTTGAGTGACCATTGGTATATTTATCCTTCATATCTATGGTCTTCGCAAAAGCTTCTATCATCTCTCTGATAAATATCTTGTTCTCTTCTTCCTTTTTGAGAAGTGCCAGTGTTTTACTTCTTACATAAGCAAAAACCACAAGAATCAGAATGAGCAGAATGCAAAACGCAAGTACAAGCTTAAACCAGACATATTCATAAGTGGCCTTCTGTTTCTCAATCGTAACAGACAGAGTTTTCTCCTCTCCTGAATCATTTTGCAGCTTCATTACAAATGTATAAGTGCCACCATCCAGATTAGTATAGACCACAGGTTCCATTTCACTTCTGGCAACAGTTACAAAGTCCTTGTCAAAGCCTTCAAGGCAATATGAAACCTTAGGATCCATCAGTGAATAAGTATAAACATAATCATATATTGTAAGACGTTTAACACCAGAAGGTATTATTATCTTTCCGTTTTTATCAGTATAAATGTATTTACCATCAGCATCTACATATGGAACTGACATTCTAATATCCTCGACATTATGTTGCATCTTATCTATATTGACCTTAGCAACTCCTGACATACCAGAAATGTACATATTACCTTCATCATCTACACAACTGTAGGAATTTGCAGTCGAAACACAAGGAAGTCCATTATTGCTACCATAATACGTAGGAGAAATGTTCTTTTTGCCAATTATATCATCAGCTGAAACAACATAGATTCCATTACTACTGAGAATCCACAGATCACCTGATTTATTCTCATACATATCAAAATTATTAGAATATGGGAAGGTGCTTACCGTTTCAACCTTACCGTCTTTGATATAAGACAGCGAATTACTTGTAATAAGCCATAATACCTTTCTCTTTTCGTCTCGTTTTACCCTTAGTATAACTTCAGAACTAAGTCCATCTTTTGTACCAATATTAGTAATATTATGATCCTTGACAATAAAGATACCATTACCATCTGTTCCAAGAATCATATTTCCATCAAAGTCTTCAGTCATTGTCATAATATCGGAATTTCCAAGACCTGACTCATCACCAAAGGTATCTATGATTTTTTCATTATCTATAAGTACCATGCCACCACTACAGGCAGCCATAATAACTCCGTCATTTCTTTCATAAACAACTCTGGCCTTATCAGAAAGCAGTCCATCATCCTTGGAAAATGTAACTACCTTTCCGTGGTCGAACATTACCACTCCCATATCTCCATAAGTTGAAAACCATACGCGGTCTTTTGAATCCTTTACAATCGACCTGATTCTGCTAGTACTCAGGAGACTAACAAGATTTTTTTCCTTTTTTATACTATCTACTGAAGTATGAATCTCATTAATCCTTATGCTTCTGACACGTCCATTCTTATCAAGTACTACCAATCCATCATCAGTACCTATAAAAAGATAATTGTCCCATTTACAAGTTGAATTAACAACCATGGTATCAAGATTGTATCTCTCATTAATATTCGTAAACTGATTATTTACTATCTTCATTACACCCTGTCTGGATGATACAAACCAAAGATTTCCTTCATAGTCGCCCATCATATTATCAATGGAATTATCCAGCGGTATATTTTTAATAATCCTAAATGCACCCTCGTCATCTATAAAACCAATACCATTATCTGTACATATCCAGAGGTTCTTATCCAGACGGCGCATACAGTTAACAGTATCAAGTGGAGCAATACTGATTTTCTCCATATCCTTAAGATTACCATTCAGCTCACCATGATAAATCTCAGACTCCTCTGTGCCCAGATATACCCAGCCTTCTTTGTCAGGGTCAGGAAGTATGGACTTAATTGTATCAATTCCCAGACTTTCACTACTGAAAAATGAAGTAATCCTCTGATTTTCTATGGTAAAAACAGCTCCATTGTGAGTAGTTCCATATATTTTTCCGCTTGCATCTGCCTGAAGCTGATCGACATATTCACCAATAAGCTGTTCCTCATTCAGGTCATGAATAGCCATATTTTTATCAACCATTCCAAGGCCACTTGTTGTTGCTACAAATATATTCCCATCTCCATCTTCTGCTATATCTCTGATGGAGGACTTAAGGCCTTCTATATGATCAAAACTCGTAAATTTGCCACCATCCATAACTGACACGCCATTATCATTTGTACCAACCCAAAGACGCTGTTTACTATCTACAAAAAGACTGACTACACTTGTAATTCCGGTAGTTGAGTCATATCTTTCGAAATTGTTACCATCATATCTGACAAGACCACTGTAGCTTCCAATCCACAGAGCCCCCTCCTGTGTCTCCACAATATCATTTGCCTCTGAAGTAGGCAATCCACTAGTATTATCATATAAAATAGCGGCATAGCCATCGCTCTCGCCAGTAGGATCCACTGAAAGGCTTTCTTCAAAATAGCTTTCTTCCGCCTCAGAACTAATAGTTGAAAAGCCGATACCCGCATGTAATATAAGTCCTGCTGTAAAACAAAGCGCCGGAATAATAACCTTTAGTTTATTAAATGAATTCTTGCTTTTCATCATACCATTTACACCCCTGTAAAATCTCATTACCAAGCCATTACCATTCACCCTATACAATTATATACTTTTACTTATACTTCTATTGAAAATGATATCTGAGACAGGATATCTCTTTCCTTATCAATTCCCGGATATACCTCTAAAAGCTTAAGTCCGTTTTCTGTCAGTTCAAATACACATCTCTCCGTTATATAGAGCACCTTCTGGCCATTCTGAAGAGCTCTTTTAGCTGAAAAACTAATACTTTGAATCTTATCTACAAACTTAGGTACTGCTCCTTCCTGAAGAATGTTTACTTTACCCTCATTCTCTTCAACAAAAAGTCCCTTTGCCGTAAATGTAAGACAAAACACAACTACCTTGGTCTTAGCAGTTATATTTGCAAAACCACCAATTCCAGCAAAGTTGCCTTTGCTGCGGTGTGCATTTACATTTCCATATTTATCTACTTCCAATCCACCCATAAAACAGATATCAAGACCACCATTATCATAGAGATCGAACTGGTTTGCCATATCATATACAGAAGCAGCTCCAATCATAGCTCCGAACACTGGGCCTGATGCCGGGAAGCCGCCAACTCCACCAGCTTCAACTGTAAGAGTTACTTTGTTCAGTAATCCTTCTCTTTTGGCAAATCGTGAGACTGATTCAGGAATTCCGACACCTATATTTACAATGTCTCCAGGATGAAGCTCCTGTGCTGCTCTTCTTCCAATTATATCAGCTGCAACACTGTTATGCCTATGAGATGAGGACAATCTGTCTATGATCTCAACCCACATATCCCACTGTCCTGATGGAATCTCAAAATTACCTGTGAGTGCCTCATATCCACTCCCAAGAGGTTCCTGCTCAACTACTACAATAGCATCCACAAGACATCCCGGAATGATTGCATTTCTTGGTCTTGAAGGCTTTCTTACAAGCTTATCAACCTGAACGATAACTATACCACCATTTGCCTTTGCAGCCTGACATATTGAAAGAGCATCACCAGACATATACATATCATCAAAGGATATATTTCCTTTTCTGTCTGCAGCAGTACCCTTGATAAGCGCAACATTTATCTTTGGAAGTTTATAATAGAGAAACTCCTCTCCATCTACTTCAACTATCTTAACCAGCTCTTTATCATTGGAAATATTATTTATTCCAGGGCCTTCCATCCTTGGATCCACAAATATATCCAGTCCAACCTTTGAGAGAGCTCCTGGGATTCCTCCTGCCTGCGCTCTGATAGCATGTGATATACAGCCAAGGGGCATATTATAAGCTTCAAACTTATCTTCCAAAACAAGCTTTTTTGTACTTGGCATAGCACCGAAATGGCCACAGATTATTCTATCCACTGCGCCCTCACGTATATACTTCTCAGCATTCCTGTCTTCCTCCCATATTCCAAATCCAGCACTTGAAACCATGGTCAGATTCTTTGGAGAACCTGTATTTTTAAATCTGTCATAGATAGCTTCATGAAGTTCTACAGGATTTTCAATTCCAAGGAAGGAATTAACGCATATAGTATCACCATCTTTTATCAGACCAACCGCCTCTTCGGGTGTCATTATTTCATACATTTTTCTAAACCTCTTTGTTTAATATTTCTTATATTTATATAATATCTTTTAGATTTAATATCTTTTAGTCTTTCCACTCAACCAGGTCTATCAGATCATCCTTGCTATTCGCACATTCTCTGATAAGATAATGTTTTCCACCATCAATCATTATCGCGCCACAAGAACATTTAACAGGCATGCTACGCACTTTCGACTCGATGATGTCCCCACACTTTTTACACTGTGCAGCATTTCTTTTAATCTTTTTCAAAAGAACTACACCCCTTTTCATATTATTTTCATATTATTGTCAAATAGTGTTAAAAGTTACTTCTAACACTCAAACTTTTATATTTATTTGAAAATAAAAAAATTTCTTTATAGTATAACACAATAACGCTCACAAAAAAACTTTAAATAGTCATATATTTGTGATAGAATTAATCGTTGTGTTACTATTCACGGTATATGAGATAGGTAATAAAAATGACTGCTCGCAGTCACTTTTTGATTTTACCGTGAATCGTAAGTTATTATCTATTCAACAGGGAGGTTAATATGAACGAAATTCCTTATAAAATCTATCTTGAAGAAAATGAAATGCCTGATAAATGGTACAATGTACGTGCCGATATGAAGAAAAAGCCTGCTCCAATCCTGAATCCAGGAACACTTCAGCCTGTAACAGCTGAAGAGCTGTCAGCTATCTTCTGTCACGAACTTGCTCTTCAGGAACTGGATGATACAACTGCTTACTTCGAAATTCCAACTGAAATCAGAGATTTCTACAAAATGTACCGTCCATCACCACTTGTAAGAGCTTACTGTCTTGAAAAGAAACTGGACACACCAGCTCATATCTATTACAAATTCGAAGGAAATAATACATCTGGAAGCCACAAGCTTAATTCTGCTATAGCTCAGGCTTATTATGCAAAGAAGCAGGGACTTAAAGGTGTTACTACAGAAACTGGTGCAGGTCAGTGGGGAACAGCTCTTTCTATGGCTTGTTCTTACTTTGATCTGGACTGTCAGGTCTATATGGTTAAGGTTTCTTATGAGCAGAAGCCTTTCCGTCGTGAAGTAATGAGAACCTATGGAGCAAAGGTTACTCCTTCACCTTCAATGAATACTGAAGTAGGACGCAAGATAAATGCTGAGTTCCCTGGAACTACAGGAAGTCTTGGATGTGCCATCTCAGAAGCTGTAGAAGCAGCTGTTAGCCAGGAAGGTTACAGATATGTTCTTGGTTCAGTACTTGCTCAGGTACTTCTTCATCAGTCAGTAATCGGTCTTGAGACTAAGGCTGCTCTTGAAAAGTATAACATAAAGGCTGATACAATCATCGGATGTGCCGGTGGTGGTTCTAACCTTGGTGGTCTTATATCTCCATTTGTTGGTCAGATGCTCAGAGGTGAGGCTGATTATGAGATAATCGCTGTAGAACCTGCATCCTGTCCAAGTCTGACAAGAGGTGTTTATGCATACGACTTCTGCGATACAGGTAAGGTTTGCCCACTTTCTAAGATGTACACACTTGGAAGCGGATTCATTCCTTCTGCTAACCACGCTGGTGGACTCAGATATCATGGAATGAGCAGCATCGTATCAGAGCTTTATGATCAGGGACTTCTTACTGCAAGAAGTGTTGAGCAGACAAGTGTATTCCAGGCTGCACAGACATTTGCACGTGTTGAAGGAATCCTTCCAGCACCTGAATCAAGCCATGCTATAAAGGTAGCTATTGACGAAGCTCTCAAGTGTAAAGAAACAGGTGAAGAAAAGAATATCGTATTCGGACTTACAGGTACAGGATATTTCGATATGGTTGCATATCAGAAGTTCAACGACGGAGAAATGAGTGATTACATTCCTACAGATGAAGAACTTCAGAAATCAATCTCTTCTCTTCCACAGGTTAAATAAGAAAATAAATTAAGCGGTAACTAGCTTTTAATATTCATTTGACTATTCATTTAAAACTCAATTAAATACAAAAAATAAGGAGATCAGTAATTGTACTGACCTCCTTATTTTTATGCCATTTTATATAAAATACTATTCTTCTATTTAGTTTGTTAGTTTGTTAGTTTGTTTGTCTATTAGTCTGGTGAATTAACTACAGCAGCGTAATAACGAGCACCTTCATTTCTAACTTCTTTATCTCGTTTCTCATAAATATCATCATAATTAGTAATCAGAAGTTCCACGATATATCTCGATAACGCTCCACTCTGAGCCCCTTCCAAAAGAACCTCTGCAACCTGTTCCTTTGACATGCCAGCTCTATATGGTCTTATCTCTGCAACCGCTGAAAAGATATCAGCAACAGCCATTATTCTCGCTCCCATCGGAATATCATCCGCCTTAAGACCAAATGGATAGCCATTACCATTCAGCTTCTCATGGTGAAGTGAAGCCCATTTACTAATATTATCAAATCCAGGAATATCTTTCAGGAATAAATAGGTATAATAAGC
Source organism: Eubacterium sp. (assembly GCA_024687845.1). The sequence goes on along the minus strand of JAILEL010000251.1, from coordinate 16,276 downwards.
ATGTTCCTTAACAATATTATACTCTTCATCTGAAAGCTTATCATTTTTATCAAGAATAGCCTTCGGAATTGTAAGTTTACCAATGTCATGAAGATATGCAGCTATCATAATCAACTTACATTCTTCTTCAGACATTCCCATAAGCTCAGCAAGTCGAACAGCACAGACTACAACTCCTGCAGTATGCATTACAGTATAGGAGCTTCTATAATCTATGATTCTGGAAACTACCTTACCATACTCAATAGCTTCATCAAGAGTTACATTATTACTATCCTCTAGAAGATCAAGAACACTATCTGGACGATGCATAAGATCGAGCCATATATGATCCTTCTGAGTAACTCTCAGAAAAGCTTCAACTACCTCATCAGGAAACTCATCTCCTGCCATGTCTGCGATATCTTCACAAATATCTGCAGCCTGATTTAACGCTGATTTGGAATAATCCAATTTTTCTGAAACCACACTTGAAAGATATATAACCTTACTAAGTATGTAGGCTTTCTTCACATCATCATTTTCTTCTGCTTCCTCTGCAGAAAGAACTCCAGCCTTCATTACACTGCTTGTAAATGTGAATCTTGGATTTTCTCCGATCAAAGAAAAACCGGCTTCATATAATTCTTCAGGCTTATAACTAATCCTCTTTCCTTCCTTGTCAAAATCCGGAAGAAGCGAAAGCCCTGCATCATAGAGAATTGACGTAAGAATCAAAGTCATTCTGTCAGCTTCTGAATACCCCATTTCTTCAGCTATCAGATATGACATATACGCAACCTGCTGGTGATGATTTGGTACTTCAGGTCGTAAAAGATTTAAGGTATTAGCAAAGCCTTTTACCATCCCCCTCATGTTAGTAAACTTTTTCTCCATCAAAATACCTCCTCAAAATTTATTTTAGTTGTTCTCCATAATTCCAAATTCATACGATATTTCAAGAGTATCAGCATATCCAGTTTTTGCCCATCTATCACGAATTCTTGTAAACAGCTTCTCAACATAGCCCTCCTGCATCTCAGGAAGAAGAATAAAGAACTGATTCTTACGGCTCTGCATCATAACGTCACTATTTCTTAAAGTGCCGTTAACAACCTTTCCGAATCTTCTAGCTACACCTACAAAATCCTCATCGCTCATATCCACATCTATAGGCTGGATAGTTATAAGCATCTTTACTCCTGCACCATTATAGGTGTAGTTGTATCTCTTAAGGAATCTGTATACTACGCTGAAATATTCATAATCAAGCCAGAGAGCTCCTGAGTCTTTATCACCTGCATCAAGACCTTTACTGATGAACTTAAAGTCATCCTCAACAACCTGTGAAGAAGTATCGTCATTCTCTCCAAGTGAATAAAATGCACATCCTCTGTTTCCAGTCTGCTTAATGTGAGAAAGAACAAGGTCTGCCTTCTGGAATAAGTCATTATAATCATTTCCATACTTAGGAACCATTACAACACCGATTGAAACTCCGAGGGAAATCTTCATTTCCTCACCAACCAGTTTCTTGGCAGCTTCACTAAGCTGATTATTGATATTTCCATATTCTCTGGCAACAGCTACCTTATCAACGCTGTTCTTAATGAATACGACAAATGTATCCCCACCAATACAACCTTTAATATCATTTTTATTTGTATTATCATCAATAATCTCTTCAACCTTCTGAAGAAGACTATTGGCAATATAATTACCATAAATATCCTTGAATAATGTAAAATTATCCAGATTAATGAGCATCAGCATTCCATTTTCTGTTTTACAAGCTCTCTTAAGTCTGTCAAATACAGATGTTTTCTCTGTAAGCCCTGCCATAGCATCAAACTCATTCTCATTCATTACATAGTTATCTTCCATATAAAACCCCTTTCAATTCTTAAACCATTCACTATTCGTAAATTGGTATATGGATTACTCACCTAACAGTAATACAAAAGCACTTTATTTTGTAAAAACCCACCATATATTCTAATATAAAACCTCAAAAAATTCAACAAAAACTACCAAATTTAAAGCTTCAAAAATCTATTCAGCTCATCCATAATATTCTGAGTATCAAATCTTCCCAGTTTATACATTCTCTTTATTTTTTCAATATCCTTTTCAGTTCTTGAAATCTTGAGACTGCGACTTGGCTGAATAACAAATGTGTTACCCTTCTTTTCCTCGCTTTTCACATATTCGAGTTCTTCATTATACACATTGAATCTGTTCTCACAGGTTTTAAGGTATTCAGGATAATCCTTATAAAGCTTCTTCATTATCGGCATGCTTTTGTCCGGCTTTTTAACATAACCTTCAGGCCTTGTAAGAACCACAATATTTTTTTCAAATCCAAGCTCCTGCATAGCCTTTAATGGAATACTATCCGCCGAACCTCCATCAAGAAGTTTTTTTCCATCGTATTCAACTATTCTGGAAACAATAGGAAGAGATGCGGATGCTCTTACAGCATCCATCTGATTTCTGATATCCGATATCTCAAGATACTCAGCTTTTCCCGTTTCCAGGTTAGTTACAACACTATAGACCTTCATACCCTTTTTTATATTATGATCAATCATATCATAATCAAGAGGATACAAATTATCAGGTATCTCTTTATAACAGAATTCAGCTTCACAGATATCACCTGTTTTAAGAAATGAATTTAGACTCATAAATCTTTTATTGCCACGGTATTTAACGGTATATCTTACATTTCTTCCATACTGCTCTGCCGCATAGGTTATTCCATGTATGATACCTGCAGAAACGCCTATAACTCCATCTGTTTTAATATGATTGAGAAGAAGCTCATCTATAACCCCGGCGCTGTAAATACCTCTCATTCCACCGCCTTCTAATACAATTCCTATTGCCATATTTAATCCCCCAGTTTTACATCTATAACTACCGGATTATGATCCGATGGTGCAAAATATGCTTTTATAGTTTCTACATTTGATACTTCAACATTCTTAGATACAACGAAGCCATCAATCATATAATATTGAAAGCTGTCCCTGTCAGCTCCCGCAAAAGGCTTATCAAGTGATCTGCAAGTAGGATAACTGTTATCCATCAAAAACTGCCAGTCATTATCAAAGACTGAAACATCAATTTCTCCACAATGCCACATTCCGTCGTATTTCGGATACATACTGACATCCAGATTTGAAAAAGTCTGATTGAAGTCTCCACCAGCTATCACATAATTGCCTTTATCGTATTCTTCCTGAAGGAATGAGCGAAGTATCTCCGTCTGCTCTTTCTTGCCCTCTCCATCATCATATGCTTCAAGATGAACATTTACCAGAACAAGTTCTTCGCCAGAACTATTACCATTCTCGTCCTGAACCGGTATTCTATTTACCAGCAGACATCTTTTTAAGTTCAATGCTCTGACAGGCCACTTAAAAGGACTTGGAAGACTTATTCTGCTCGCGTCAGAAACCTTATATTTTGAAAAAGTCAGTATTCCGCCTTCAACCTGACCAATATTCTCAGGAAATGGATAAGGTACATATTTTGCTTTAAAATTATACGCAAAGGTTTTGTCATATTCTCCTGGAATTCTCATTTCCAGTTCTTCACGCTCATTCTTATAATATGATCTTTTTGAATTAAGATCGACCTCTTGTAATAACAAAAAATCAGGATCCTGCTGGAGCACACCTCCTGCAATTCCAGCAATATTAATATCTACTCTTTCTTCAGTAGCAGACATAACGCTTGTGCCACCATCCATGAAGAAATCAGCATTATCTCCAAGTGCTCCATAACCCATGTTCCAGGCCATTACCCTGAAGCTGTCCCCTTTTGTAAGAGTCTCTGCTGCTTCTTTTGTAATCTCAACCTTTTCAACATCTGCAGGCTTATACTCATTTACAGATATCCAGCAAAAGAAAGCTGCTATCACCAGCATAATTGCTCCAATAAAGATAAGAATACCAATCAAAAGTTTTTTCCAGGGACTTTTGTTCTTTTTATTCATTTCAGTCTTTTTATTATCTGATTCATTAATTACTTTCATTAGTTTTCCCTTAACAATTATATAAAATTATTTAGCCTTTCCATCAATCAACTTCATCAATAATCTTACAGAATCTGGCATCCATATTAAAAATCTTGTAACTGTCTGAATTATAATATCCATACAGCCACATTACGCATTTACCATTTACATCAACTATTGGTCTGACTGAACGATATGAATTATCTTTATAACTGGTTTTTGTAATCTCATTTATCTTTCTAAACTCAACTACAGTAACCTCCTCTGTCTCAGTATTATCCTCCTTCTGTCCTCCAGGGCCACCTTCACCAGAACCACCTTCACCTGAGCCGCTTTCACCGGAACCACCTTCGCCGGAACCGCCTTCACCTGAGCCGCCTTCACCTGAACCGCCTTCACCTGAGCCACTGTCATCATCTTTTTTAATCTCGATAATGTCCGTATATTCACCGAATCGCATCAGGTCTATATGATCCTCTGATTCCACTCCATAGCTCACGATTACATTATCCTTATCAACAAATGACATACCACCAAAATACTTAGTCCAGAACTCGTCAGAATTCTCTGCCAATACATAAGTCTTTCCATTTCTAAGGATCTTATAATCTGCCTTTTTATTACTTGTTTTCCAGGTGCAGTAGGCTATCTCTGTTTCAGTAGTTTTAGTAACTGCAATATCAAAAAGTCTCGTAACTCTGTTTGGTTCTTTAGGAACAACTATATCAAAATTCCTATAATCCACAAATTTTCCAAGCTTTCCTACAGATTTCATATTTGAATCCATAACATTTCCTGTTACAAAATTCACAAATCCCATACGGATATTACAATCTGCACTTCCTGGATTACCAGTACAAACAAGCCTGTACACATTTGGTGAGGTCGTTTCAACAAGCCTTATATAATATTGAACATCTGCAGATATAAATTCCTGTTCCTCACTCCAGTTAACCAGATCAGAGCTATAGAAAAAGCTCCATCTCTTACTGCTGTTTCTAAAGAAAATGTAATATTTTCCATTAATATAGTAAACCTGTGAATAACAGGTTATTCCAGAAGATTTCAGAACTATATCTCTGTCAAATCTGGTAATGCTCTCGCTCTGAGAGGATATTCTGACATGAATGTTTCGGTCCTTGTCATGGCCAGTAGCATACACAGCCATTATCCTGCCATCCGCAAGAACAGACACGCTGCAGGAATTATGATCATCTATAGTACTTTTGGCAAGGTTGGTTTTAATAACTACACCTGTATCCATATCATATGAACCAACACCGATATATCCCAGGCTGCTTACATATCCAAAATAAGATTTATTTCTGATATCCTTGTAGGAAACAAACTGAGGATAACTCCACCAGCTCCAGCATACATCTTCTGTACCATATGAACTCTCATTTATAGAAAAGTTCATCAAGCCTTCTGTTGGAGAAAATGTAGTTATCGGACTCCACTCAGAATAATAACCTCCCTTTGCACATCTCATACTTATTGTGTATTTGGTATCATCCTGTATATTTCTGATAGTATAACTAAGTTTATCCTTGCTTATACTTGCAGTGGTTGTTTCAACGCCATTGCTATACATTATCTGATATAATGCAGCGTTATTAACCCCATTATAGTTCACTACAAGATTAGAATAATCTGATATGTAAGTATCTGTTATCTGAGGACTGTTCATTCTGATTATTTTTTCAGAAATCTTCGTGCTAAGGCTCTTGGACTTGTATGCACATATAGCATATGAATACTCAACTCCATCATTAGCAGCTACAGCTGTATCGAGAAATGAAAGAGTTTTAACGCTTCTTATTCTTTTAAATTTATCAGAGCCTTTTTTTCTATAAATATAGTACCCTTCAGCTCCACTGACCTTCTTCCAGTTAAGCTGTATACCATTATTGGTATTCACAAGCCGAGGTTTAGTATTACCAAGTTTCTTTACAGTAATCTTACATTTATAAGTTTTCTTCTTATACACTGCTTTGATAAATGTAATTCCCTGCTTCTTGCCGGTAACAACTCCTTTGGAAGATACTGTTGCAACCTTTTTGTTCATGCTGACCCATTTTACCTTTCCAGATGCATTAAGCAGTTGAAGCTTTACCTTATTATTTACATATACAATCTCTCTACTTTTTTTTAACTTTATACCTGATGCTGCCGATGAATCAACTATATTCCCCATTACAGCTCCAATCAGAAGCAGCAGGCAGATTAGAATTTTAAATGTATTAAATATTTTTTTATTTATTTCTGTCATTTAAAACCTCTCTATGACATATTAATTTTCATGTTTTTAGAATTGAACACAGCACTTTAATGATAACATTTTTTAGATTTTATAACAAGAAAAAGTAATTCTTTAATAATTTATTATAATATGTTACAATAAATGTCAGTTTTGTCTTGCTTCTTAAAATCAAGCAGACAAATCCTTAAAATTAATGTAAAAGGAGATGATTCTAACAATGTACGGTTTTGGTTCAATGATTGAGGTTCTGAAAAAGAATCACAAAACTATCTGTTTCCCAGAGGGTAATGATCCTCGTATTCTTGAAGCTTCTTCAAGACTTCTTGCAAGTAATTTCCTGGAGCCTATCCTTATAGGTAATCCTGATGAGATTCATACTATCGCAGAAGACAGCGGTTTTAATATCCGCGGTGCTAAGATTATTGATCCGAATAACTTTGAAGATATGGACAAGATGGTTGCTGAGTTTGTTGAGCTCCGTAAAAGCAAAGGCGTTACAGAGGAACAGGCAAGAGAAACTCTTAAAGCATCAAACTATTTTGGTACCATGCTCGTAAAAATGGGATATGCTGACTGCCTTCTTGGTGGAGCAACATATTCAACTGCTGATACAGTAAGACCTGCTCTTCAGCTGGTTAAAACTAAACCTGGTAATCATATTGTTTCTTCATGCTTCATCCTTGTTCGTGACAAGGCTACAGGCGGAAATGAAATCCTTGCAATGGGTGACTGTGGTATCGTAATTAAGCCTTCAGAGGATGATCTTGTAGAAATCGCAACTGAGACAATTAACTGTGCTAAGCTCTTCGGTGTTGATCCAAAGGTTGCTTTCCTCAGCTTCTCTACTAATGGTTCAGCAAAAAGCGAAGATGTTGATAGAATGAGAAACGCAGCAAAGAGAGCAAGAGAAGCAAACCCTGGAATCCCTATCGATGGAGAAATGCAGTTTGATGCTGCTGTTTCACCTAAGGTTGCTGAGAAGAAGTTCCCTAACTCAGAAGTTGCTGGACACGCTAATACATTTATCTTCCCTGACATCAACGCAGGAAATATCGGATACAAGATAGCTCAGAGAATGGGTAATTTTGAAGCTTATGGTCCTATCCTTTTAGGACTTAACTCCCCTATCAACGATCTGTCTCGTGGATGTACGGCTATGGAAGTTTATTCAATGGCTATCATCACTGGTGCATTTGCTGCATGGCAGGATAAATAATCATTTAGAATAACTAATCGAATGATATAGATAAAAAAACGTCGCACATAGCTATTATGTGTGACGTTTTTTTATGCATTTTAATACTGATTTTTATACCGTTTTAACTATTATTTTACTTTATTGATTTGCCATTTAGTATCACTTTATTTCGAGCATTTTTGAAAACAATATTTTGTGCTGGTGCATAGCTAAGCTTGTCTAAATCTGTTTTCAGCTCTACATTCACATCACAATCTGTAAAGCAGGCAGAGGTATCCTCTGAAAATCCACCATAGCAGAGTGCTTTACCACCATCTTGATTTATTTTAATAAATGAATTCATAAAATCAATAGATGTTTTTCCCTTCATGGTGCCAAGTCCAACCGAACTATCTGCCCTCTGATTAATGATAAGCCCCATATCCTTGCCTTTAATTGCAACCGAGTCCCCATCAATAGAACCAAGAGATGCTGTTCTTTTACCGGCACAGGTGCATTTGATAAGGCTATTACGCATCTGAACATTTACAGAATGTTCAAAACTTCCGATGCCAACTCCCTGATCAGCTGAGAAATCAACTTCGATATCACATTCCTTAATATCAATATCCGCTGCCTCATACACGGCACCGATTCCTACACATTCCTTGGCGTTGATATCAATAACATACTTACCTTTATTGATCTCTATCTTTCCACCGTTTCCTGAGCCTATTCCTATAGACTTTTCTCCATTCATATCAAGATGTATCTCTCCATCCTGATAAAACCTTATCACTCCATGCTTTTCATTCAGCTCATTACCTATACCGAAGCTGTTTGCACCATCAACCGTTATCTGAAGATTACCATCACCTTCAATAATAAGCCTGGAAGATGGTGGAACCATAATACCACCATTTTTAAGTATATTATTTCCAATCAGAAGAAGTGTAAGTGTACAGTTCTCTGCAAGCTTTATGCACGGATGCTTCTTTTTGTTACTCAGAACTACATTTTCAAGTGTCAGTCTTCCATCATAATCCTCAAGGATTTCAACATCCATCTTAGGACTGATTCCAGGAGTACCCACAATTGTAATATCTCGGAAGGTGACATCCTTCGCACCGATTACTACTTTATTCTTATTTTCTCTCAACAGATTACTGATTGATATTCTGTTGACTCTTCCTGCAATATATTCCTGTTCAAGATTACCATCCACCATTTCCTGATGATATCTGATTATCTCATTTCTAATCTCTTCATCTATTGATGGAATAATATCTCTCGAAGGTCTTGCAGTATAATATCCCTGAATAAGATCCGCTCCAAGTTTTATAACTGTTCTAAGCTCTTCAGAAGTTTCAACACCTTCAGCAAGAGCAAGAATGTTATTGCTATGACAGAATTCAATAATATCAGATACAAAATGCTGTTTTTGCGAACTGTTCTGAATACCGGTAAGAAGCGATCTATCAACCTTTACAACATCCGGAAGATATCTCAGCAGATTACTGATATTTGAATAACCAGTTCCATAATCATCTATGGCAAGTTCAGCACCTATATCACCTATATATCTTTTAACCTCATCCAGTTCATCATCCTTAAGCTCGGCCTGTTCCGTAAGCTCAACTACAATATCACCTGGATATTCCGAAAAGGCCTTACCTATCTCACCATAGTCTTCCTTTGAAAGTTTAATACCTGGAATACTGTTAATAAATACTTTTCTTCCAGCAAACTTCTGTCTGTTATGATCAACTAAATTAATTACATTTAAGAATGTGTATTTCTCCACATCCCTTATTCTGTTAAGTCTATTCGCATGCTTTATTATATTAAGAGGTGATATCTTCCTCTCTGTTCCTGAACGCATAAGAGCCTCATAGGAATATATTTCTCCATCAACTGCATTAACAATTGGCTGGAAATCATAAGAAAGGATATTATCATCCAATATTTTCTTTACTTCTTCTAGTTCCTGTCTCTCTTCTTCTGATATCTGAACTAATTCTCCAGAACCACCACTCAGATATTCAGCGAATTTCATACTCTCCTTTAGAGCAAGTCTTTCCTTCAACGCCTGAACAATCAGATTCCTCCTAAGACTTTCAAGTCCTCCTGTGAGCGTATTTATCCAAAGTCTGAATACTTCATTATAACTTTGAGGTTTATCCCCATAGCTTATCACTGCATATCCTAAAGATTTAGCTTCATCGAATAAAGGTGTAAATATATATCCTTCCGGTTCATCCTTACTCATCTCTGGAAGAAGAATCATCTTGTCAAAAATCTTATGAGTACTGAGAAGATTAGAGTTTGCTCTTTTACTATCGTAGGAAAGTGCCAGAACTACCTTTGAGGAATAACCTTCTGTTGGAAATTCATAATTGATCATATCCTGAGGTCTCATCCATAAATCATTCAGCACCAGGGCAAAGCTTTTAATCCCCTTCAGATAATGAATATTTTCAAAAACTCCAGTCAAAAAACCGTCTAATGTACTGCAACGTTGAAGATCCTCCAGCATGGTATTATGAATAGAATAATATCCATCATCAGATGTTCTAGTAGTCCAACTGTCCCTGATATTTCTATCATTCAAAATATTCTTAGGTTTACATCCACAGCTTTCTCCAATAAAAAGTTTCGCATCAATGTCTGGTTTAGTCAGTTCCTTTCCTTCTGAAAGTCTCTCTATCATTTCAACACAGTATTTACCATAATACCTTGCAGGAATAAATGTAGAAGTAAGTGGCTTCGGACTAGTCTGACCTTCTTCAGTAGTTCCATACCCTGCTATCTTAATATCTCTAGGTATCCTTATACCATTTCTTTCAAATTCTTCAGCAAGTCCTATTGCCATACAGTCATTAGCGCAAAGAACAGCCTCTGGAAGATTATCAAGATCTCTTAGCAGTGACTCTGCACATCCCGCACCACTAGTGTACCAGAAATCGCCGTAATACTTTCTGTCAGCATTAGCTGTCAGCCCATGCGCCAGCATAGCATCTTCATAAGCCTGCATTCTTCTTTTGGAATGTGGATGATTCTTCCGACCTGTAAGATATGCTATATCCTTTAAGCCATGTTCCTCTATCATATGAGAAACCTGCGCATAGACAGACTCATAACCATCAGTCCAAAAAGAAGAAAAATACTTGCTGTCCCTGTCGACACATAAAACAGTGCCATCAAACTCCGCATGAATCCTTTCTTCAATCCGTTCATTAACCCCAGGAGTCTGAATAGTATCAGACAAAATAATAACAGCATCGAACATCTGGTAATTCACAAGATTAAAAATATTGGAATCGCCAATCTCACGTTCTTTGCTGTTCTGGTATTTAATATACATGGAAAAAACACAGACACTAAAGCCATCCTTAAATGCCTGCTCCATAACTCCCTTTACAAATTCGCTCTGATAAGCTTCATCTGCCTGTCCAAGCAGAAGTGCTATTTTCCCACTATCACCCATATATGCTCCATCAGGATATAGCTATATATCCGTAGCCACTAACCTTTTCTCTGTTATAAACTCCAACCACTCTGATGAATCTGTCATATAAACGAATCTCCGAATTATTCTTCGTCTGTTCATCAGCGTCTTCAGGAACAATTTTTGTAAATACCTTTTTTAGTTTACGTTTGAATTTGAGATTCACTCTTTCATCCTTTGACATTATCGCAAGATATAAAGGGTCATCAGTTTTTGAACCTCTATTTACATATGTATCAATATCGTTCTGAATCTCAAAAATAAGCTTATTTTCAAATCCCATAGGTGATATTCCAATCATAAAATCTTCTTTTTTATCTCCACCATATGAGCCCATAAAAATCTTTGTATCATTATTCAGTACCATAAAAGCCATCATCGAATTATAATCTAAGTCATCAGATGTCCTACGAAGTAATCCAGTAAACATATTAGCTTCTTTAAACTGGTATTTTCTTATAACATAAGCATTTCCGGTAACATCAAAATATTTATCGCTGAGAATCACATTTCCCTTTGTCGTACAATCCGGATAAACATAAGCTCCCAGCATAGTCGGATCATAATTCTTTAAATGACTTTCGGCATCATATTTCTTTCCATAACTCTTAACATCGATGTCCATTGAAAATGAATCATAATTGATATAGGCATGAAGGCAGTCGTATGAATCCGTAATTTCCACATTCTCTGCTCTAACCATCAGGCTCTGCTCTTCAATTATTACATTTTCAGGTTTAAAATCATAGGAAACCTCAACGTTCTCCCTCTTTGTATTATCAAGAAGGCTGAAATAAACATTAATCTTATCCATTCCGGCTCTTGCGCCAAAAGAAGAAACTCTGAATACATAATTCATTTCATGTCCTGCAACATTGAAGTCTCCGAGTATAATAACTGAATCTTCAGTATATTTTTTTCTTATAGCAATATCTGTTTTTCTGTCCATTCCCCACTAACCCCTTATTAAAAATACATACTATTACCAAGTACTTTTAACATATACACTATTATATAAAATAATATCAAATCGGTCAAATCTAATTATTTTTAATCCTCACCATTTATATATCTCTGTAGATAATCTCTATTTGCATCCATGTCGGGTACAAGAACATCCATACCATCGATATAATCTGAATAATAAGTATCTTCAACTGGAATAATATGGCTCTTCATATCTCCACCAGTCATTATACCGAATGCAAGTCTAAGCATTCCCCAGGTTCTTATATCAGTTGTTATACTTGGAGCAGCCTGAGTTGCCATCTTATAACCACTTATATAATGACCATGCTTAACCTTGCTGATTGCACCACTAATAACCTTTCTCTGTCTTTCGGTTCTGTCCCAGTCTGAATTACCAACATATCTTATTCGCGAATAAGCAAGAAGCTGACTTGGTGTAAGTACATTTTCTCCTTCAGTAAGATTCCAGACTTCATCAGAAGCATCGTTATTCGAGCCAAAGCCAGGGTTTGCATTCATATATTCAGCCTCTTCAGCTGTAAGTGTCATCTTCAGTTCGCCAACAGCAGTCATAGCCGTAAGGAAACCGTCAAAATCAACCATTGCATTTCCATCAATTGTAACGCCAAAATCTTCCTCTATAGTCTGATCAAGAAGATCTATATCTCCATATGCATAGGCGGCGTTAATTCTATTTCCACCATAGCCTGGAATATCAACATAAGTATCTCTCATGATAGAAGTCATTGATACACTGTTCTTCTTAGTATTAACTGAGAGCAGGATTATACTGTCTGAACGCTGTCCACTCTCACCATCTCTTGCATCCTGGCCTATGAGCAAAATATTAACAACCGCTTTTTTGCAGGCTGTAGGTCTTTTTGAAACTTCAGTATCTATATGATTAAATCTTTTGGTAATATTTCCCATCAAAAGACATAATATCGTAAACAATATCAGAATAAAAATTATCAGATTTCTAAAAAATATCCAGACTGGATTTTTCTTCTTTTTTTCTTTTTGATGAGCGTTATTTCCTGAAGATCTGCTCTCTGAACGTCTGTCATCCGAATGTCTGCCACCAGATGATCTACCCGAAGCCGACCTGTCTCTATCAGATGAATAATGTCTGTCTGAAGGTCTCATCTCAGTATACTCATCTTCTTCAAATGAATTAATAAACTGTTCATCACTTACAGCCTGATCAGGATCATAGACCCTTCTCTTCTTTTCTCTATATTCATCTTTGTAGCGAGATTCTCTATCAGGTTGCCTCTTTCTTCCCTGCTGATTCTGTTTTCCGCCCTGTTGGTTCTGCTTAACACTTCTTCCCTGCTGTCCACCGCGTTGCTGTGCCATATCCTGCTGATATCCTCTCTCAAAATACTGATTATTTCCGTCCCCCTGATAATATTCTTCACCTACATACTGATTCTGGTACTGACCGGCTCCATTTATGTCCTGATATGCATTATCAGCCTGTCCCTGATAAGCATTGTCAGCCTGTCCCTGATAGTTGCCACCAAATGGTATCTGAATCTGTGGCGTACCTTCCTGAAGCTGTCTTTTAAACTGTCCATCATATATTATTGTCTGATCTGTATATGGCTGGGACTCCACAAAAGCAGAATCCATTTCAGGAGAATAATCCTCTCCCATTGCCCTTCTTTGTTCCAACTCACGGATTCGTCTAAGCTCTTCCTCCTGGAGTTCTTTCAGTTCCCTCTTTCTTCTTTCAGCTTCTCTACGTATTCTTTCTAATTCTATATCTTCTTCATAAGACATTACTACTCTGTCTCCCTTTACATTTAATCCTTATATTTATCCACAATCAATTCCATTTTGTCAATAGATTCTTCCAAAACTTCTATGATTACAGGATCAAAATGTGTGCCACTTTCTTCCTTCATTATCTGTAAAGTCTTCTCTATAGAAAATCCCTGTTTATAAGGTCTCGTGGAAATAAGCGCATCAAATACATCCGCTACCGCCATTATTCTGGCCGATAGTGGAATATCTGTCCCTGATAATCCCTCAGGATATCCTCTCCTGCTTCCATCCCACCATTCATGGTGATACAGGGCAATATTCTGAGCCATTTTCAGATACAATGTATTTCCCATAGTGCTTGCAGCCTGATCAAGCATTTCTTTACCCTTGATAGTATGAGTTTTCATTATTTCATATTCTTCATCGGTAAGCTTTCCAGGTTTATTCAGTATGGAATCCGGAATCTTAATCTTCCCAATGTCATGAAGTGGTGCAGCAATTGTTAATATATCTATAAATTCATCAGTTATTTCATCAACATAGTAACCCTTCATTCGCAAAGTTCTAGCCAGAACCTTGGAATACATTGCCGTTCTTTTTACATGATTTCCTGTAGTTTCGTCTCTGCTCTCAACTATATCAGCAAGCGTTGTAATAATGTCCACATGCAGCTTCGATATCGTTTTCGCCTGCTTTTCAGTCATATCAATGTATTCATCGATATCTCTTACAGTTTTGGATATTGAATGATAGAGTTCTTCTATCTCATTTCCCGTTTTAATGTCCAGCGAGTCTATCTTTGCAACAGTCTTATCTCTTCCCGCATTACTATCGAAAGCAAATCTTCTCATTTCCTTCGACATCTTATATAGTGGTCTAACAACCATCTTTTCAGCAAGAATCATAGAAAATGATACGATGCAAAGAATGAGACCTAAAACTGCTGAAAGCATTTTTCCACTATAAAGAATAGTTTCTTTACGCAGTAATGCAACATTATATGCCCCACCTGAAACATCTTCAATCCTTGCCTCCATATATGTCTTATAGGAAATAAAAAATGCTACAAAAACAATAGAAAGCCCAGAAAAGAACAGGATAAAAGCAACCTGATTGCTAAGAGAGCTGGTAGTCTCTTTACTGCTGTGATTTATCACATCCCTACCGGATATCTTCATAAATCTGTCCTTAATACTCTTTGGAACGATTTTAAGTATGCCAAATGTAACAAGCAGTGAAATCGCTTTATCTGGAATCTCAACACAAAAATCTCCTAAAATCTGTGACAGCAGTATCGGAAGTCCTGTATTATGGAAAAATGTTACAGCAGTTTTCGCAACATTATCTGCTATCTGACACTCAAAAAGAATATATGTTAGAACGGAGCATGGTATACTGAGAAGCATATAAAAAAGCAAAGCGATTCCCAGCTTATAGATTTTATCAAAGTACCCTTTTTCTGATGCAATGCCAGCAATAAGCGCAATAAGCACATTTATAGTACCATAATAAAATGTAGAAGAATCAGAAAAGCCTCCAATCATGTTGGTTATGAACCCCACAAGCATACCAGGAGCTGCCCCACCAATGACTGCTACCGACATCGTACCGATACAATCAAGATAAAGTGGAATTTCCAAAAATGACGCAGACTTACTAACCAGTGTGTTGAACAGCACACCAAGAATTATCAGAATAATAGAATATACTAAGTTCTTTTGGCTACTTTTATTAAAATAGAATTTCATAGGCTTATCCTTCTATGTTACTATTCACGGTAAACTCAGAATACACTCTTGATTCCACACACATCATGCAGATTTACTCCAGCACGCTTATAAATTCTTCAGAATATTGTACCATATTTTATAATCTTATGCATCATAAAGTCCTTAAGATTTATTTGAAAATATCAGCATTTATGATAAACTATGTAAATGTACCTGTTAACGACAATAAAGCCGGCACTTCATAGCGCCGGTACAAAGGCCTGATGTAATTATGATCAAAGAAGAAAAACCATTTATTACTTATATTTTAATAGCTCTGAATGTTATTATATTCCTTACACAGACTATACGTGGCGGTAGTGAAAGCTCAGAGGTTCTTATAAATATGGGAGCTGCTTATACTCCATATATCATAGAGAATCATGAGTGGTACAGACTATTTACAGCCATATTTCTTCATATCGGAGTTGAGCATATTGCAGGAAATATGATATGTCTTATTGCTATCGGTCCCAATGTCGAAGCATACTTTGGCAAATTCAGATACCTGTTAATATACCTTCTGGCTGGAATAGGTGGAAATGTACTATCCCTTATTGTGGAACTTTTCACTTATAATTTTTATCTGACTGCAGGTGCATCCGGTGCAATAAGCGGTCTTCTTGGAGCCATGATCATCTTCGCAATGGATCCTGCTCTTAAGAAAAACTTCCCACTTCCACGAGTTCTTGTATGTATTGTACTTGTACTTATTCCTGGCTTTGGTGCCCAGAAGGTTAATATAGTTGCTCACCTCGGTGGAATAATAACAGGCTTCGCATTATCTTATATTTTCTATTACAACAAGAGATCACGC
>JAILEL010000238.1 GCA_024687845.1 Eubacterium sp. | reverse complement strand
GCATGGGCTGCAGGTGTGTTGTTCTTATCAAAATATAAACAGCGACTTTTCGAGATAATAGGAAATGCAGGCATTCTGGTTTCTGTATTATTCGGTGTATATAGATGCATGGATCAGAGTGATAGTGGAATGCTTGTATTTTTATGCATATATTTCATTATAGGCTCACTGGCATTTATGCTGCTGAGAATTAAGGATGATATTACATATTCAATAAGTGGAATTGCTATATTTATCAGCTGCATTGCATTTGAATGCGCTATAGATAAATTGGAATATGTAGCAGTTTTTTCCTCACAAGAAACAGCACTGATAATTATTTCAATACTGATTGGCATAATATGTCTTGGAATGATCACATTTGGACTTATAAAATATAGAAATAACCAGAATGTTTTCGCTGTAATTTTATCCATACTATATAATGTACTACTTCTTTGTTTGGTTAACATAATATTTGATAACAAGTCAGCAGATTATGGCTCATATATCATGTGTATCCTTATCTTTGCAGCAATTGAATTTTATAAGAGAAAAATATATAAGCCTGATTCGGATCAAAACGTTCTCTTTTATGTTTGGCAGGGAATGCTTACATTTACTGCAATTATATATACATTCAGAATAGATATATTCAAGGACTATACAGGTGCTATCCTTCTGATGATTCCACTTGCCATCTATGGCTTTATTGTAGATGATACATTTTCAAAATATACAAGTGTTGCATTATATGCGATTGTATGCTTTGGTGTGACTGTTACAGAGGAACTGTATGTTGTTTATGTTATAACCGGATTTGCAGTATTTTTAGTAATGATGTTTATAAAGAAGGGGCAGTATAACGCTATTATAAAATGTGCGTCTTACATCTTATTCTTGATAGGGATTACAATTTCAACATTAATGCTTGGCCAAGAATATCAGTGGAATATGGATATGTATGCTGCTGTCTATATCATAGTAATGGGTGTAATTAATCTGGCGGCTAAGATAACTGCGTTTTCAAAAAACTGGCTTACCTTGGATGATGAGAATTCTACAGGTATTATGACTGCTGTTGTAAATGGACTCCTGATGCTTTTTTCACTGCTGGCAATGAATGAAATCCACTCTGATCATTACTTTGCACATTTTCTTGCAGTGCTTGGAGCAATAGGACTATTCATGGTCAATTCATTAGAACAGCTGAAAGAGCGTAAGTCTGGATTATCTGTTTATGTGGGAATCAAATTTACAGTTCTTGTAACTTGTATTCTGACATCTTATGATGCACCAAACTATGTACTAAGTATTACAACATTTATCTTATCAATCATATTCATAGTTATTGGATTCAAGCTTGATACAAAGAGCCTGAGACTTTACGGTCTGATCATTTCGATGATATGTGTATTTAAACTCGTAATGATAGATATTACTTATGATAATACTGCCGGACATGCTCTGAGTTTCTTTATAAGTGGTGTGCTTTGTTTTGTGATTAGCGCTCTTTATAATATTGCTGATAAGAAACTGAACGCAGGCAATGTAGATAAGCCGCATGAAAGTAATTCAGCTGGATTATATGGAAATAATTCTGCTGGATTATATGGAAGTGGTCAGCAGAACATTCCTGTGAAAGAAGATTTGAATTCAATGTATAATCAGTATGATTTACCGAATACACCGAGTGAAATGAATGACATGTATAAATATTAAAAAGTGGATATCAAAAACACCTTTTGATATATGACAATTATAAATTTTCCGGAGGAACGTGAACCCTGCCGGTTTCATCAATCGCCTCTTCGTACCCCTTAAGGGCTGCGAATGGGGCGAATATTTTTGCTCTGTTTTCGCGTGACATCTTAGGATGGCGCGCCTCAAAATCGTCCCCCATATGAACAGGGCGCTGCTTATCAATTATATCGTTATATTCGTAACTAGAATCCTTTATCATTGCATATTTCCTTTTTGAATAATATGTTAAAACTTACCATATATATTTGTGATGCTCGGAGTATGTAAGGTTTCAGGTATTAACTTCTATGACCACCTATCTGCGAGTTTCTGTCTATGGTTGTAGCGCCTTCCATGAGATTAGTTCCTTTCAGAATGGCATTTTTCCCAAATTTATCCTGAATCTCAATCATGGCTTTCTGGAGCTTCTTTTCCTGCTCCAGTTTTTTGACATCTGTAAATATATCAAACTGCTCATAGGTGTCAGCTGCAGACTTAAGGTCATTTGCAGAAATGGTGACCCTTCTTACTGTTAAATCCTTAGTTACTATACGATCAAAAAGCTCCAGCATTTTTTTCATGATAAGCTTAGAGGAGCTGGTATATTTACCAAAATTCGCAGTGCCATGAGATGGAATAGGAACGATGCGACCATAGTAATCCATCTGGGTCTCACCATTATAGGAACCATTATCTACAGACTCCCTGTCATAGTTAAGAAGTAGCGTGAAAGAGCTTGAAACTACATTTTTTCTTACCATATCAAGTACGAGAAGGTCCGTCATTTCATAAACGATGATTCGGGCTTTATCGACAGGATATGGCTCTGAAAGTACCTGTCCGGAGGAAAGAGAGTTGGAAGAAGGCTTGTAGCTCTTGATATCCTTCATAAGCGTCGGTTCAATTCCCCAGGCGTGATCTATAAGAATCTCAGCATCAATTCCGAACTGTTTGTAGAAATAATCTTCATTATACAGACTTTCTCTTGCAAGATCGCCCATGGTAAATATATTCATTTTTGCAAGTCGTCTGGCAGTGCCCTTTCCGATTCTCCAAAAATCCGTCAGTGGTTTATGTCCCCAAAGCAGTCTTCGATAACTCATTTCATCCAGCTCGGCAATCCTGACGCCGTCCTTATCAGCTTCCATATGCTTTGCAACAATATCCATGGCGATTTTTGCGAGATACATATTTGTACCTATTCCGGCGGTAGCAGTAATACCAGTCTGAGATAGAACGTCGCGAATCATAGTGATACACAGTTCATGAGCAGTTTTTTTGTAGGTTTTAAGATAAGAAGTGACATCAATAAAAACCTCATCGATACTGTATACGTGAATATCTTCTGGTGAAATGTAATTAAGATAAATGTTATATATCATGGAAGAATATCTGATGTACTCAGACATCCTGGGAGTAGCGATTAAAAAATCAATATGCTTTCCGGTTTTTCGCTCATAGTCATTTAATGTCTTCTTTACCTCAAAGAGACGTGCACGTCCCGGAATTCCAAAAGCCTTTAGAGATGGGGAAACTGCAAGACATATAGTTTTGTCAGTTCTAGATTCATCTGCAACAACCAGATTAGTAGTGAGAGGATCCATACCACGCAAAAAACATTCTACAGAAGCGTAGAAGGATTTGAGATCTATGGCAATGTATTTTCTATCCTCAGACATATTAAGGGATTCACTTTCTAATATAACATGGCTCTTGTATTTTAGTTATTAACTGTAATCTAATATACTACAAGAAAGTAAAATACACCAAATAAATTAAAAAAAATTGTTAATTATATCATATGTGTGTTACAATGAATATTAATAGTTACAAAGCGTAAATATTATTGGGAGGGGTTTATGGATATAAAGAGTTTTTGTGATGGATTTGGGGCCATGACATGTGTTGTTTCTGTAGAAAACCTTGGGAATGGAAGGTATGGTAAAATCCGTATCGTTAATGGAAATGATTCATATATATCTTCTATTGAGCAACCTGCTCCTGGTGTGGAAATGCTAGTACGTAAGTTTATTTCCAATTCTGAATATACCGATTATCTGACGAGAGATCTGAATTTTGAAGATTATTGTTATAGAGCAGCTGTTGAGAAGAAGTGTCTTCATTCTTATGCACGACCTGAGAGAATGCCGGGTATATGGTTTAATATGACATTCCTTCCTGTAGCATATGAAGAAGGAAATTTATGCTTTTGTACATATACAATGGAGATAAATTTTGAAGCTGATTCGAAGAGACTTTCGAATATATCAGCTGAGGTAGCTTCTTCAGTTCTTGAAACCTGTATTAAGCTTCGAGGATCAGTAGATTTTAAAAAGACTATGAATGAAGTCATCGCTGACATCAGGGATCTCTGTGAGGCAGAGCATTGCTGTATTCTTCTTATGGACCATTTTGAGAGAAACTGCAGTGTTCTTTGTGAAGCTTTTTCGGACAATACGGATCTTCTCCCTATGGAAAATTATCTTGATGATAAGTTCTATGATATTGCCGATTCATGGACAAATGTAATTGCGGGAAGCAATTGTCTCGTTGCTAAAAATGAGCAGGATATGGAGGTTGTCAGGGAAAGAAATCCTGTATGGTATAAATCACTTACAGATGCAGGTGGAGAGAGAATTGTTTTGTTCCCTCTTAAATTCAGAGATGAGCTTCTGGGATATATATGGGCAATTAATTTCAAAGCAGAAAATGCACCTAAGATTAAGGAAACCCTTGAGACTACTACATTTATCATCAGTTCAGAAATCTATAATAACCTTCTTATGGACAGGCTTAAGATTCTCAGCTCAAAGGATATGCTTACAGGTGTTATGAACCGCAATGAGATGAATAATTATGTAGATAAGCTTAGTGCTGTT
>JAILEL010000201.1 GCA_024687845.1 Eubacterium sp. | reverse complement strand
CGTATCTTTAACTGGCATTGCTACTGTACAGGCCTTATACCTTCTTGCACCTGAAATGGAATCAAGTATCATCCTGTTTGTAACGCAAGGTCTGGCACAGTCATGTATCATGATGATCTTATTTCTTTTATCACACGCCTTCAGTCCCTTATTTACTGAATTAAATCTCTCTTTTCCTCCAGGAACTATTTTTCTAACCTTATGGAATCCATATTTCTCAACGATTTCCGTTCGGACATAGTCTATATCCTTACTTCCAGTGACAAGGATTATCTCATCAACAACGCTGGCATCAAACGTTCTAAGGCTATAATACAGAAGAGGTTTCCCATTAATTTCCATAAACTGCTTAGCTTTATCGGATTTCATACGACTCCCCCGACCAGCAGCAAGTAATATTACACTTACCATATATCCCCCTGTTTCATCTTATATATTTTTCAAACTTTATCATAAACAAAAACTATCTTTCTCCAATTTTAAGGTTAGGTACTGCATTCAGATACAAGTCTGCCCTGGCTCCTGCCATATATTCATGATAACCTGCAACTGCAATCATCACACCATTATCAGTACAGTAGATCAGCTTCGGACAATGAAATCTAAGTCCCGCTTTCTCTGCTCTTTCTCGCATAGTTTCCCTAAGCAGAGAATTTGCTGCCACACCGCCTGCAAGTGCAACCATCTTCATATTAAAATCCTTGGCCGCCTTTATAGTATGATCAGCTAAAACATCAACCACTGCCTGCTGGAAGGAAGCTGCAACATCAGCTCTATTAACTTCTTCTCCCTTCATCTGGCAGCCATTCATATAGTTTAGAACAGCCGATTTGATTCCACTAAATGAAAAGTCATAGGGACTATCTCCAACACTTGCCCTCGGAAATGCTATTGCATCCGGTCTTCCTTCTCTGGCAAGCTTGTCCACTTTAGGTCCTCCCGGATAGCCAAGATCCAGCGCTCTCGCAACCTTATCAAAGGCTTCACCAGCTGCATCATCATGAGTTCTTCCTATAATAGTAAACTTATTATAGTCATCAACTCTCACTATATGAGAATGTCCTCCGGAAGCAACAAGACACATAAAAGGAGGTTTGCAAATATCCGGCTCACCAATTACATTTTCATCACTAAATGTTCCACTTTTCCCATTATCATCTATTTTTTCAGATATATAATTTGCTGAGATATGTCCCTCTATGTGATTGACTCCCACGAGAGGAATTCCCTTTGCATAGGCAATCGCTTTTGCTGCACTTACTCCAATAAGAAGTGGACCAACCAGTCCAGGTCCATAGGTGACAGCAATAGCATCAATATCATCCCAGGTAAGCTCAGCATCTTCCACAGCCTTCTTAATAACCTGATTGATTTTCATAACATGTTCCCTGGAAGCTATCTCAGGAACAACGCCGCCATATAAAGTATGCGTCGGAATCTGCGTATAGATCACATTAGACAGAACCTCAGTGCCGTTTTTAACAACTGCCGCTGCAGTCTCATCGCACGAGGTCTCTATCCCTAGTATATTCACATCCATTTATATTTCTACCTCTCTCTGAAAAGTTACGAATTCAGCTCAAAGAAATCAATTATATCCTTTATCGCCTCATCCATATTAACCTGATTCATAAATCTATGGTCCGCATTCTCTATCGGAATGTACAGAATTGAATTCTTATTTGAAAACTCTTCTACCGATGCAGGCGAAACCACTTCATCCTTAGTTCCCTGAAGTATCATAATATATTCTGATAGATCACCATAATCAAGAGCCGTTATATCATGAGCTTTAACGTCTTCGAGGAAATCCTTTCCTATTTTTACCTTTCTATCAAATCCTGCCATTATCGGCTTACCCTTTTGAATTAGTCTATGGTCATCTTCGGTCATAATTACAGTTGTTATAACATCGTACATCTTTACCGCAGGACATCTTAGAGCTATACCACTAAATGGGTTTTCATTTTCCTGAATATATTTTAGGAAGAGATATCCTCCAAAGCTTGTAGCATAT
Organism: Eubacterium sp.; assembly: GCA_024687845.1. The sequence goes on along the minus strand of JAILEL010000201.1, from coordinate 2,753 downwards.
ACATATATCCTATCCACACCAAGTTCTGTACGAATATAATTCACAACGCTCTTAATATAAAAATCGCAGGCGCTCAGGCTGAGGGACTTAAGAGCATCCTCTCCATGACATGGCCAGTCAAATGTGATCACGCCCGAAGTTTTATGCTTTCCTATCATCTTTCCAGCAAATCTTGCAGCCGCCTTATTATCCTTGTGGCCACCAAATCCATGTCCAAATAAAACAATGTGATCGATTCCTGAAGTTGAATTCGCATAGAGCTTACATCTTATACTATAGCCTGATTCATTTATGCTGAAATATTTTTCCATTATATTATCCTATTAACTGTTCAGTTACCTATCCTATCACTCTTCTTCAAAATTCAGTTCTGTAGTTCTTCTGTCCTTACTGACCACTGCACGGTCAAATATTTTTCTCACCTCATCTGAGTACTGCTCAGGATTTGTCATAGAGGGAGAATAGTGAGTCAGCCACATTTCCTTCGGCTGGGCTTTTCTGGCAATCTCAGCAGCCTCGTACATTGTCATATGTTTTTTCTCTCTGGCTTTTGATTCAGATTCCTCATCTTTTTCACCATACATGCCTTCACAGATAAATATATCTGCGCCCGTTGCCATTTCTACTATTTTATCTGTAGGTCTGGTATCCGTGGTATAGGTAATCTTAAGTCCCTTCCGAGGTGGACCCATTACCATATCACTGGTATATTCCTTACCTTCATATTCAACAGCTTCTCCCTTTTGAAGCTTATTCCAGTATTGCACTGGTAAACCAAGATTCTTTGCCGCCTCGGCATCAAACCGTCCAGCTCTGTCCAGCTCAAAGGAATATCCATAACAGAGCATATTATGATTCACCTTGAAAGCATTTATTCTAAGACCACCAAACATAAATACTTCATCATCTTTCTCAATATCCAGTTCCTTAAACTTAAGTTCAAAAGGAAGTCTAGGAGAAATAACACAGAGAGATCTTACAATATGCTCTATTCCCTTAGGGCCAATAATCGTAACAGGCTCAGTACGGTCAGAATTTCCCATAGCAAGAAGCATTCCCGGCAGACCACTTATGTGATCCGCATGAAAATGCGTAATGAAAATATAATCTATAGGATTAAAACTCCATCCTCTTCGTCTGACCTGAATCTGAGTTGCTTCCCCACAATCTACAAGGAAGCTTTTTCCATCATATCTCAGCATCAGTGAAGTTAGTGCTCTATAAGGTAATGGCATCATGCCACCCGTTCCAAGCAGACAAACATCTATCATTTAATTTCCTCTTTCCATTAGTTATACGTATCCTCGCTTCACTCGGAGCAACGATTTGTCTAAAGACAAATCGTTACCCATTGTACCCTATCTGCTTTGCAGATAGGCAATCCTTACTTCGTAAGTATTGGCTGTGCTTTGCACAGCGTATCCTCGCTTCGCTCGGAGCAACGATTTGTCTAAAGACAAATCGTTACCCATTGTATCATTAAATTTTTATAAGGTCAAAATTATTCGAATTCTGCCATTAGTCTCTTTCCATTTTCTTTGAGCCATTTTTCATATTCTTTATACTCTGGAATCACTCGTTCAACCTCTTTCCAGAATCTTGCTGAATGATTCATTTCTATACGGTGACACAGTTCATGAACTACAACATAATCCAAAACTTCAATCGGTGCCCTCATCAATGCTACATTAAAGTTCAGATTTCCTTTTGAAGAACAGCTCCCCCATCTCGTCTTCTGATTCCTTATTGTAATTCTGCCATAAGTTACGCCTACTATCGGAGCAAAATGCCTAACTCTGTCTGCAAACACCACGCAGGCTCTATCAGCAAGCTCCCGGATTTCATTTGCTGTAAGTGTTCTTATTTTTTCAGTCTCCGCTTCTATTTCTCTAGCCTTTTCTATCTTATCAGCTATCCATTCCATATTTTTATCTATGAATTCCTGAATGTCCTTTTTGGACATCCTTTGCGGTGCACGAACGCGGACAGTCTCGGAATCTATCACCTGAATGGATATAGTTTTTCTCTTGGATTTTATTATTTCTATTTTCATTCTATCTTTATAAGTTATATATTCAATGTTACTATTCAATTCATTTTATGACGACTTGATAGATAATATTATAACAGCATATGAAAAAAGAGATACTTACGTATCTCTTTCTTCTATATTATAAGCTACTAGTTAAACTATATATCAGTCATAAGACTAGTTTACAATGATTTCCTCTGATTCCTTATCGAAGATATGAATCTTAGAAAGGTCAAATGCGAACTGAACTGTATCACCAGGTCTAGCTGTTGTACGAGCATTAACTCTAGCTGTGATATCGAACTGATCAATTGTGAAGTACAGATAAACTTCAGCACCAAGCATTTCGTAGATATTGATACGAGCATCAATAACTGACTCAGGTGATGACTCGATGAAGAGCTGCTCATCATGGATATCTTCTGGACGGATACCAAGTACAACATCCTTGTCAATGAATCCACCAGCGATAAGCTTGTTAGCCTTAGCTTCTGGAACCTTGATTGAGTGTGAACCAAACATAAGAAGTACATCTGCGCCTGACTTAACAACCTTGCAGTCGATGAAGTTCATAGGTGGCATACCCATGAATCCAGCAACGAACAGGTTACATGGATGATCGTAAAGGTTCTGAGGTGTATCAACCTGCTGGATGATACCATCCTTCATAACAACGATACGAGTACCAAGTGTCATAGCCTCTGTCTGGTCATGTGTTACA
>JAILEL010000187.1 GCA_024687845.1 Eubacterium sp. | reverse complement strand
CAAAAAAGGCTTAGCGCTCTCACGTTAAGCCTGACAATTCAACCGCATTAAATATCCAAGATGCCGGCTCCTGCTTTCTGACTCCTAGCCGAAGCCAGGTGGGTGTTCGCACTGAATCTTCTGATGTCCACTCATAGGAGGCATATCATCCAACTCAAAATATTGATCTCCCTTACAGAATATGTAGGTTCAAAATATACAGGAGTTATCGGTCATCCCAGACATTTAATTCATTTCATTTAAATGATATATTTATTATAGTCTCATCAAGGTAAAATTGCAAGAGTTATCTACTTTTAGCATTCGTTTTTTTGTAAAATATTTACTAAAAACCATTATTCTGATTCGGTATCTGCCTCTGGTTCTGAAGCTGCTGCTGAAGGTAGCGGAATAGCTCCAGTGCTGGCAAATCCGGTTTCTGATACTATCTGAGAACTAATATTCTGAACTGCTGTTGTCGGTGTATAGTTTGAAGAATCAAAAAGGAATTCCTGCATAGTTTTTACATTTTCCTGTAAGTCTTCAGGAGCTATACATGAACCCTTTGCTTCTGTGCTGTAAAACTGGAATCTGATTGGAAATCCACAGGAATCTCCCAATTCATAAGAGGTAATTCCCTTAATAAATGTATACATCTGTTCTTCTGTAATTGATGTTCCGATATATGGGAATATTTCATCAATTATAGTATTCAGAGTTGCAAGATCAGACTGCTTAGCCTTAGCAAGCATTGAGCTGATAACTTCTCTCTGTCTCTCAGTTCTGGTAATATCTCCCTGATCTGTACTTCTTATTCTTGCATAAGCTGTAGCCTGCGCTCCATTAAGAGTTACAAGTCCAGTCTCATATACACCATCAGAATTGATTCCATTTACCTGAATCTGCTCTGCCAGAACTCCGTTAAGAGTATCCAGCTCATTTTCTTCAACATTTACTTCAACACCACCCAGTGCATCGATTGCTCTTGTAAGACCTTCCCAGTTAACTGTCATATATTCAGAAATGTTCAGGTCGAGATTCTTATTAAGTGTCTGAAGAGCAAGCTCTGGTCCGCCATAGGCGTAAGCGGCATTAATCTTTGTTGTTACTGTACTTCCATCAGTCTTAGAAACCTCCAGCAGTGTATCTCTATATACTGAAACCAGCTTAATCTTCTTCGTTTCGTTATTAATACTGCAAATGATTATTGCATCACTTCTGCTTCCTTTTCCAAGAGAAGCATCTCTGGCATCTATACCAAAAAGTGCGATATTGGTATAGTTATCCATCTCTTCATTTGCACCTTCATTAATCTCCAGCTGTTCTTCCTGTAGATCATTTACCTGAATCTTCTGATACTTTGAATGAACATAAGTTTTCATGATGAAAAATCCGAGAACAACTATCATAATCAGCTCAACCAAAAGGGCTATGGCCCATTTAGCGTTACTGCTAAGTCCATTTTTCTTTTTATATCTCGACCGACGTTCATCAAACTTATCTTCTATTCTGTCCATATCGTCATAGTCTTCGTAATCGTATCTGCTCATATGCCTTCCTTAGTTACTCTTGAATAATAACCTTCCTTTATCATTCAATATCATTCATTATCATTAAATTATAGGATATCAATCAATTTTCCAACTACGTTGAATTTTTCTTTAATCTTATCCAGTTCTTCTTCTGTCTTATGCTTCTTGGTAAGATCCTCTTCGTAAGTTCTTTTCTCTGTTGTAAAGAATACATATACCTTGTCGCTTACAAAGCATATCTTAATTATCTTTCCAAGCTGAAGAGCCACTATCTGTTTCAGTTTATGTACCACACTATCTGTCAGGATATCATCTGCTTCCTTCTCATCAAATGCGTATATACGAAACATTCTGTTGAGTTCTTCGTTTGAAGTTTTTATAAGATGTACATTTGATTTGTTGTACTCTATTATCGGAGCTGTTGAGGTTGTAAAAACTACAGGATTGATGTTTCTCGTTGGCAGGTCAAAGCTGAACAGACGTCCATTAACCTGAATCTTATTACTGTAGCACTCCTCATGTATATCTGAATTCTCAAACTTGACATTTTTATATACACCCTTCAATTCATTGCAGGATGAATATGAAAATGTATTACCGTCAGAAAACATAAATGTACTTACTATCTCTCGTTCTGTAAGACTTCCCGAACTGGAGAATTCACCATTTTCAAAATATACCTCAGCAAACGGCTTTACAATATATTTTCTGTAATCAAGCTTCATATTGTTGATTCTCATCTGAAGCTTAATTCGATACGAGAAAAACATTGCCAGTGTAATAAGTGATAGAGCTGCAACGATAAGACCATATGACAGCAGCCATCCACTGTGGTTCAGATATATCGAATACACAGAAATAAAGCCAAGGAAAACAAGAGTAGCATTTATACTTCTAATCTGCCCCTTTAGCTTTTTAATCCCAATAGTTTTATCTATTTTTTTTATAAGTTTTTGTTTTTTATTCATAATTGCTTAACCTTCACAACATACAGTTATTCTTTATTCTAACACAATTATGTGCAATATTAAAGAAAAAAAAATAATCAGCCCACCTTAAGCGGTAGGCTGAGAAATTGTGAAAATTTTTATCCGATTGAAATAAATTCCCTTTCATTTTCTGGCTTTTTAACTACCTTCGGAACAGTAAGTGTAAGAATACCATTTACAAAAGATGCTTTGATATCTTCTTTTGAAATCTCTTTTCCTACATAGAAGCTTCTCTCTGTTTTACCATAATATCTTTCTCTGCAGAGATATTTAGGCTTTGGCTGTTCTTTTTTTACCTCTGGTGTATCTTCCTTAGCCTCTTCAGCAGCTTCTGTTTTTTCTTTTTCTTCTTTCACTTCATTTTTCTGAGTTTTCTTTTCCTCAGTATGTTCCGCACTTACAACAAGATAGCCGTTTTTAAGTTCTGCCTTGATTTCTTCCTTCTTGTATCCTGGAAGCTCCAGATCAAGCTCATACTTATCTTCGTACTCCTTAATATCAGTTGTACATCTTTTCTTTGGAAGAACCTCATTTCTTACACGCTTTCCATAATCAAATGGGAAGTTTGATACTTCATCAAAAAGATCGTTATAAAAATCGTCATTAAAAATAGTTGGGTAATACATAATCATATCCTCCGTTTCTGATTTAATCTGAACCTGTCGAGGTAATTATATAAAGTCCTTTTCCAGGAGGGCTTATATAGTTATCTTTGGGTCGTTTTTCTTAGGTTGATTATGTTATATCACTTTTATTAGCACTCGTCAATAGTGAGTGCTAATAAAAGTGTGAACTTTCTGTGTCCTATAATTACTATTCACATATACTAAATATGCATGACTTGTTAATATAACAAATGAGAGCGCCATTTACGGCACACTCATTTCCTAAAACATTATGAATATTTATTAAAGAATGCCTCTCTAAGCTTTTGAGGAACCGCATCATTAAGTGCTTTCACTATATCATCCATGTCATATTCATCCGAGCTTAACCAGTGCAGCACCAGATTTGAAAAACCAGCAACATATACTTCTGCCAGTAATTTATATTCAAGTGGTGTTTCTTCAACACCGAGAGACTTTCTAACTCCACGTTCTATACAAGAGCAAAAATACATTGCCGACTCTTTAGAATAAGAATTTTGTCCTCTTACATTTGTAGCAGCATTAATTATATATCTTGAATTATCTTTATATCCTTCCAGGTAACCTCTTAAAAATCCTTCATAATCTATCTCATGTTTTCTCAATGAAGCTATAAGATCATCCAGTTTTACTCTATACGCCCATTGAATCAATTCATATTTATCTGGAAAATAATTATAGAATGTCTGAGGCGTGACATTTGCTTTTTCCGCTATTTCCTTAACCGTTATTTTATCTATGCTCTTATTTGCTGCCAGTCCTCTCAATGCCTGAAGCAGTTTTTCCTTTGTATCCTTCATTTCATCTACTTCTTTCAATCTATAGTTACATTTTTTTACTACATTTTAAGTATATGAGAAGCAAGCTGGAAATATATTATCAGCGATATTGCATCCACTATTGTAGTTATAAATGGGCTGGCCATAACTGCCGGGTCAAATCCAACTCTTTTCGCAAGTATAGGAAGTGTACAGCCAACAAACTTAGCTACAGAAACTGTAAGCATAAGTGTAAGGCAAACTACCAACGCAATCACAACTGAAACTCTGTCAATAACCAGTAGCTTAACAAAGTTTGCAGCTGCAAGGGTAATTCCGCAAAGTACTGCAACTAACAGTTCTTTGCCCTGAATCTTAAATATATCAGAAAACTGTATCTCATCTAGAGAAAGTCCACGGATTATAGATACCGACGCCTGCGAGCCTGCATTTCCTCCTGTATCCATAAGCATCGGAATATATGCTGTAAGAATTACATATTTACCAAGAGCACTTTCGTATTTTGAAATGATTGCTCCCGTAAATGTAGCCGATATCATAAGCAGAAGCAGCCACGGAATACGCTTCTTATATGTATCGAAAAAGCCTGTATCAATATATGGCTTATCTGTAGGTGTGATAGCAGCCATCATTTCGATATCCTCTGTATTCTCTTCCTGAAGGACATCGATAGCATCATCGACCGTTACAATTCCAACAAGCCGGCCTTCCTGATCTACTATCGGAATAGTAGTAAGGTCGTATTTTGCCATTGACTTTGCAACTGCTTCCTGATCATCAAGCGTATTAGCCAGAATGATATTTGTTTCCATTATATCACCGATCAGAGTATCCTTAGAAGTCAGGAACATATCCTTAAGACTTACTGTACCCTGAAGCTTTCTCCGCGGGTCGATCACATAACAGGTATAAATATCTTCCTTCTCATCAGCTGTTCGTCTGATTCTTTCAAATGCATCTGCGACCGTCATATCAGTCTTGAGGCTCATATACTCGGTAGTCATTACCGAGCCTGCACTATCCTCCGGATATTTCAGGATTTCGTTAATTTCTTTTCTTGTTTGAGGATCGGCATATTTGAGAATCTTGTTAACAACATTTGCAGGCATTTCCTCAATAAGGTCGACCGCATCGTCTATATACATTTCAGTAATGACTTCTTTTAGCTCGTGATCATTAAAAGATTTGATCAGTACCTCCTGCTCATCTGAATCCATTTCCGCAAATATATCTGCTGCATCTTCCTTTGGAAGCATCCTAAAGAGAATTAGTAGTTTTTCTTTTGGAACCTCACCAAGAAGCGCTGCTACGTCTATTGGATTTGCTTCATCAAGAATGGATCTGATTTCGAAGAATTTTCTTTCTTCCAGGAGCTGCATTATACTTTCTACTTCGATTCTGTTCTCATCCATTTGCATAGGTCTCCTTACCATTTTTATGCATATGAACAGAACGGTCATTTCTGTCAATTCATCAGTTATTCAGACTATCTGAGTAACCGAAAGGAACTACCGATGATTACAGAAATGGCATCAGCATTATCGATTCTATTCATATGATTTTTACTTAAAAAGCACAAGTGAACATCCGACAACTGCCTACTGTCCGCGTCCATAATCATCACCTCCTCTTAATAATGTCTTTTTACTGTTTCTACTTTAATAAGATCTGTATTACCGCTGGTTCCATCTACGGCACCACCAGTAATTACTACTTTATCATCATCCTTAAGTCCAAGTGCATCTGTAGCTTCCTGAACTGAATTACGGAACATTTCCTCCATACTATCGTACATTCCGCACATAACAGGAGTAAGTCCCCAGGAAAGATTCAGCTTACGCCATACTTTTGCTGATGTTGTCATTCCGATAATATCTACCGGACATCTGAAACGGCTGACCATTCGGGCAGTTCTTCCACTAAGTGAATTAACTATTATACACTTTGCATCCACGTCAATTGCCATAGTACATACTGTATGTGAAACTGCATCCAACGTGTTTCTAACTTCGAAATCTGCTGTTCTGAAACGTTTGATATAATGAATCTTTGATTCAGTAAACTCTATAGTCTCTACCATTGTCTTAAGGGCCTGGATAGGATATTTTCCTGAAGCAGTCTCACCGGAAAGCATCATAGCTGAAGTTCCGTCATAAACTGCATTTGCCACGTCAGATATCTCAGCTCTTGTTGCACGTGGATTGCTGATCATGGATTCAAGCATCTCTGTAGCAGTGATAACTCTGACACCCATCATACGGCACTTAGATATAAGGTACTTCTGAACAGGAGGAACTTCAACACCCGGAATCTCAACTCCGAGATCTCCTCTTGCTATCATGATTCCATCTGCTATCTGACATATGTCCTCTATATTATCTACACCGGATCTGTTTTCTATCTTAGCAATTATCTCAACATCTTTTCCACCGTTCTCATCCAGAAATTTTCTCATACTGAGAACATCGTCTTTATCGGAAACAAATGAAGCTGCAACATAATCTGCTCCATTCTGAATACCAAACAGAAGATCTGCCTTATCCTGTTCACTGAGAAATGGCTGGTCAAGCACCTTGTTAGGGAAATTCATTGACTTTCTGTCAGATAGAACTCCACCTGCCAGACATTTGCAGACAGCATCATTTCCTTTTACTTCTTGTACCTCGAAGATAACAAGACCATTATTGACAAGTATCTTGTCTCCAACCTCAAGATTCTTCATAAGATTCTTGTAGCTGACTGAAACTCTTGTTTCATCGCCCTCGATTTCATCTGTCGTAAATGTAAATGTATCTCCATCATTCAGGGAAATCTTACCATCTTTGAAGGTCCTGATTCTATATTCCGGTCCCTTAGTATCAAGCATAATAGGGATTGGCTGTCTAAGTTCTGATCTTACCTTTTTAACCAGGTCGAATCTTTTCTTATGTTCCTCATGTGATCCATGTGAGAAGTTGAATCTGGCAACTGCCATTCCTTCTTCGATCAGTTTTCTTAATGTTTCTTCATTATCACTGGCTGGACCAATGGTACAAATAACTTTAGTTTTTCTCATAATCTCACCTTTTTTCGTTGCCTATTAAAGCAACCTGTTTTTTTATTTAATCAACATATTTTTGTTGAGATCAAACGATATTCTGGCATGAATATTGCAGCCTAGAAGGAGTGGCTTCCGCCGCTTCCGCCTCCGCCGCCTCCACCGCCGCCTCCTCCACCTCCGGAGGAAGAATCGCTTGGCGGATCATAGCGCCGCGTCTGATGTGTAAATACTCTCTGGAAATCTGCCAGATTCTGTCTATATTGTATAGCAGCAAGAATCTCCTTGTCAGAAGCAGCCGAATGCATCGACGAAGCTCTTACCAGAAAATATGAGATTATCATGGAGATGATAATCGCAAGGAATATATTACTTACAAGCTTCATCGGCTGGGATATACGTCCACCATCAAGAAGTGTAAATATCTGGTCAAATGCATTTCTTGCACATTCATAATACTCTGATTTTGATGCATATTGATAAACATTATCAGTTATCGAATCCGAGTGTCCGTTGGTAATATACCTGTCAAGAGGTGGAGTGTTGAAAATAGCAATCTTCCTGTTCTGCATATCTATAAAAAATATGGTACTTCCCTCACCCGGATATCTGCTATATAAAAAGCTTTTTGCCTTATCTTCTGCTTCCATATTATTCGTATTAAGAGACAGAAAAACAACATTTCCATATTCTGTAATAGGATTCATGCTTTCATGCAAGCTTGCTTCTTCACCTTCTGTGAGAAGTTCCGCCTCATCAATGATTACTGCTTCGTAACCGGTTGTAGGATTCACGTAACTGCTATCCACTTCAGAATCAGCTGCAAAAACACCTGCTAATCTTCCATTATATGCTAATAGCAGCATAAATGCGAAAATAAATGCTAAATATTTAAGGATTTTCCCTTTGTTTTTTTCGTCCTTCTTATGCACGATCATCACCTCCCTTATAAAGGGTAAACTGAGGTAATGGCCTCATTGCTATAAGATTATAACAAAGAATCAAATCTACAAGGTTAAGAATAACTCCTATCATAGCAACAAGCGCTGCTGCATAATAATACATATCACTAACAGGATTCAAAAATGTAACCACCAGCATTATTCCAATCGCTATAGCTGACCAGAGAGATGCCGGAGCACCATTTTTATATATCATCTGTTTGATCTGTTTTCCCGAAGAAACAGTGCATGCTATTGAAATAATAAGTGCAAGCACAAGAATAGCACATCTCACGCCCGAACCACCTATGATTTCGCCTACAAGAGCTGCACCACCGGTAACTAGTGGTAAGAAAAACATTATTATAATAACTATTACCAGAAAATCACCTAATGAACGTTTCTTTTTCTTTTGTTTCTGAGCCTGAGGCTGAAATTTTATATTAGGATTACCATTCAAACCAGCATTTGAAACAGTACCGGATGCATTCGCCTGATTCTGCATACTCTGTTGTTTCATCTGTTTTTTAGCCTGAAGTCCCATATCATCTTCATGATTCTCAATTGACAGAATCTTCTTCATCTCTCCAAGATAGAGACAAACACTAATAACGGATAAAACAGCTATAATCACAAGCAGCACCTTAGGTGTAACCGTCAAGAATACCTGTAGTAGTATCGCTATTATTGCGGCTATTATCGCTGTACATGCAAAATATTTCGGAACACTGACTGGAACGTCCGCCGCAATCTTACCAGTCTGTCCATTCACCGTAGCATATGCAATCCTGTTTTTGTTTCTATATGACATAAACCACACTGGAAACATCGCTGAGCGCTGCACATTCAGTCTAGTGTTCATACCTCTTGTAATCGTTTCCTTGGTATCCTCAAAGGTTTCACGACTCATTGGGCTTTTATGTGCCAGATAATTATATGTAGAATCCTGCGCAAATTCCATAGCCTTACCACGATAGGTTGTCGCAGGAACATCAGCTACATCAGCATAATATCCCGCCAGAAAGCTCGGAGTAAATGTGGTAATGTCCTTAACATCAAATGGAGCTATCGATTCACTTATATCATCCGCAAAGGAAGACGATCCATCATAAGACAGACCATTATACACATTATCCAGATATCCGGAGCACACATAATGATCTGTGATAATGTAATCACCACTTCTATGAGAAGTAGACGTTCTCACCTGTATATTACCCTGCTGAGACATATCATACAGCCAGTAAGGCATATAGATTCCACGGAAAGAATTGATACTACTCTCATTTACATAGCCCTTAGGTGCAAAGAAAGCCTTTTTCATACGTTTCAAAAAGATTTCCTTACACTCTTTCTTTGACTTCTTAAATGGAATAATAAGTTCCGGTCTTCTCTCTTTGGAGATACGGCTGAGCAAAACATTTGAAGAGCCGCAGTAGCTGCAGAAGCCAGCTGCGGTCTCATCAGTAGATATGATTTCTCCTCCACATTGAGGACATTTGAATACTGTTACATCATATTCTGTACTTTCTTCAGCTCCATTTCCAAATTGAAAAGCATATGGTTCAAAATCCGAACCACAGGATTCGCATTTCATTTTTTGTGACGGAATATCAAACTTTACTGTACCACCACAATTAGGACACTGGATCATTTATTCTTTTCCCCTAACCTTCTTGTTAATCCTTTATATGTTTATTTACCAGTTTTCTTATCAATCAGATCCTTGGCAACATCAACTGCTTTATCCTTAGCTTTTTCAATATCCTTTTCAGTGATACCAGCCTTCTTTGCAGCATCCTCTGCCTTCTTTGCAACATCACTGGCTTTATCTGCTATATTTTTAAGATCATTTAAGTCTGCCATATTCTGTCTCCTTTCTATTTCAATGCCATCTTATTTTCTCACTTTTGATCAAATAAATCAACTTTTCTCTTTTTCTTTGTACAACATCACATCTGCTTCTGTTACTATTCGCAGTTGTCCTTCAAAATCACTTAGTGACTTTTACTCCCTTAGGTGCTTTGCCCTTTGCAACAAGCTTAGTATATTTATCGATATAATTCTTAGGGACTCTTATAACCGCCTTTCTATTAATTCCTTTAAAAGCATTTTTGCCTACAGTTTTAAGTCTCTTGGTTTTAACAGTTACAGTTTTCAGATTATTACATCCAAAGAAACATTTTTCTCCGATACTTGAAACATTTTTTCCAACAAATACCTTAGAAAGCTTTTTACATTTTCTAAATGCATTTTTATTTACAGCTGTCACATTGAATTTTACACCACAGATTTTTATAGTATCCGGTATCACAGCCTTTTTACAATTCTTGTTATATGGTCCTAGATAGGTTACATTTCCTGCTATAATTCTTCCACGTTTTCTTGTAATCTTAGTTATCTTATATTTTAAACCAGCTCTCTGATCCGCCACCTTAATATTATTCTTCACATCAGCAGAAGTAAGTTTTTCTGATACAAAATATCTGATTCCTTCTGTATCTGTAAGAGCTTTACCATCCGCTGAAATCGTTCCAACTCCCGGCTTAGTCACTTTATTACCTGGATTATTTCCATTTTCAGGATTAGCTGGCTGATTTCCACCACTCGGGTTATTCTGCTGATTTGTGTCCGGCTTGTTTTGCTGATTTGTATCTGGCTTGTTTTGCTGATTTCCGTTATCTGATGATACAAGCTTTGGAACTATTTCCTGTCTCACGAGAACAGTTTTGCATTTAGAGCAGTGACTGCCCTCTGTAAGTCCTGTAGATGTATAAGTTGGTACTACAGCTCTATCTATAACAACTTTATGTCCCTGTGCCTTAATAGTTTCATTTTTTGTCTCATTGCAACCTGGTCTGGTACATCTAAATGTTTTGACTCCATCAGTTGTACATCCTGCCGGAGTTGTCACAGTGCCTTCATCCCAACTATGTCCAATAACAGCAACATCCTTTTTTTCTCTTGAAAGCTCTGCTTTACAAATAGTGCAGTAAATTACTTCGTCATAGGAACCACTGCTTGTGCAGGATACAGCCACCTCATTCTCCCTTACAGGATTTCCCTGTATATGATCAGCGAATGGAACCTCCTCTTTTCTCGTAGCATTACATCCTTCTCTTTTACAAGTAAATGTTTTTTCACCCTTACTCTTGCAGGTTGAAGGTGTTGTTATAACTCCTTCATCCCAGTCATGCCCTACTGCATCAATCGTCTCCTGTCTTTTAATAACCATCTTACAAACAGAGCAATGACTTCCCTCAGTAAGTCCTGTGTTTGTACAGGTTGGAGCAACCGCTACATCTTTAACTTCCTTATGTCCCTTTGCCTCTATAACCTTCTCTTTTGTTTCCGTATAGGTTGTTCCTATATAATCAACAGAAACTGTATAAGTAGCAAGACCAGTTTCTGTACAGGTTGCATCCTCAAGCACAACGCTACTTGATACATTAGGAATTGTAGTACTGAAACTTTCTATTGGATAACTTGATATCTTAACAGTCGCTTCTGAACAATCTTCACTCCAATCAAATGTAGCCTTATATGTTACAGGAACAGTCTTTGTAGTTCCCGCCTCCAAATCTGCACTCCGAAGACTTTTTGAAACTAAATATTCAATATTCCCATCATTAGTTACGTATATTCCGTAGATACATCCAACAGCCTGTTCTTCATCTGTAAGTGTATATACTGGAGTAGCTTTTCCAGTTTCTGAATCATACATCATTATCTGTTTTGGAGTGCTGTAAAGCAGATTCTTTCCATAAGAAGCAATCTTCATTGCAGTAACCGCATAATATCCCTGATGCTCACCTGGTATCCACCAGAAAACCTGTGAAAGATCAACTATCGCTCCTTCCTCAGCGGTCATATCTTTACCATTACAGGAATACTTGATTATCTTACCGGCTCCATCCGTTCCATACCACTGACCATCTACAAACTTAAGATAAATATATAGTCCACTTCCTGCACTGCTCCAGAAATAATCATCATAATAGTTGTCATCTGCAACTGGCGTTACTTTAGCCCCATGAATCTCGTAATCATCAGCACAATGTTCACCATACTCAGACTTAAACCAGTTTTCACTTTTCAAAAAGAACTTGTATTTCTGGTAACCCAATGTATTCTCCGATACATCGTTCCAAGTTACATCCAGCATATAAAAACGCCCATTAAGTTTGACAATATTCCATGCATGATTCTTTTGGTCGCTTGATACTATGTAACATGGAATCCCGACTTTCTCTGCCAGCGCTTTAAAAGCCATAGAATATCCCTGACAGACAGCCTTATGACCAACAAGAGCGCCGTATGCATCATAGCGATGATCAGCATTAAGGTCATATTCACAGAGACCTACCAGATAATCATTGATATATATAAGCTTTTCCAAATCGGACCAGCTTTTATCCATGCCGGAAATGCATTTATCCATTGCATTATTATACTGTGCAATCATTGATTTTAAATATTCTGCATCATCTGAAATATATTCAACCTTTACAGAATAAACAGTTCCATCAAAATTAGTAAACATACTTACTTTTTCAAAGCCAACATAGAAGTATTTTGAATCACTGAAAAATGCACTATGATAATAATTTATAAAATCTTCAGAAGGAACCCTGTAGTTAACTAGATTAATTTCTGTCTCATAATTATCCCAGCCTTGTTTTATCCTTTCTGTCAGAGTAACCCCATTCACAGTTGGTTCTTCTGCCCTTACCACAATACTCGCATTCTTTAATCCAACAGTGAATACAGCGATGAAGATCACAGTCATAAGTATTGTCCGAACCAAACTAACTCTACTTATTCTTTCATTATTCAGGTAGTATTCAGATCCATTATCCATTCTTCCCATAATACCCCTCCTATATACGCTTTGCTCAACTTAAGATACAGACCCATAAAGCTTTAAACTATTCTTCCCTGACATCTTCAAGTTTGAATGTCGTCAATGCATTGGCATCTATCATATCTTCCCCCACTATTCTGCCTGCCTGACGTTCTACACAGCGTTCAAAAAAGTTTCTTACTTCTCTTGCATTTGCAAAGTTCTCTTCCCCTGATAATGCCATTTCTGATAAATGCTCTCTCACATACTCATTTGCTTCTTTTGTGAGAACATAATCCTGACTGTAGCACATCAGATCGTATATTTTGTGAAGCTCTTCCCCTGTATAATCCGGAAACTCAATGAATTTACTGAATCTCGATTTGAGTCCGGGATTTGAATCTATAAATTCCTTCATCTGCTCGGTGTAACCGGCAACTATCACTACAAAGTCTGCTCTATTATCTTCCATTCTTTTAAGAAGTGTATCAACCGCTTCCTGTCCGAAATCCTGTCCGTCAGAATTAGTAAGTGTATATGCTTCGTCTATGAAAAGGACTCCCCCCATTGCCTCATCACAGACCTTTGAAGTTTTCTGAGCTGTCTGTCCAACATAGCCTTCTACAAGTCCAGACCTGTCAACTTCCACAAGCTGTCCCTTACTCACGACTCCAAGCTGGTGATAAATCTTAGCAAGCAGTCTTGCCACCGTTGTCTTACCTGTACCCGGATTACCCGAGAAAACAAGATGATGAGACATTTCCGGAGTTTTTAGTCCCATTTCCTCACGCATCTTACTGACCTTGACTATATTTACCAGGTTGCCGAGACTCTTCTTAACATTTTCCAGACCAATCAGTGAATTCAGTTCATCCATGAGTCTGTCCAGATTCTCCGGGCATTTCTCATCTGTAGGAATCCTCTGATCATAGCCGCTTTGACCTGCACCAACCGTCTGCCTCACCCCAGTTCTCTGTTCAGAATCTGAAGGTACTGCCATATGACCGCCTTTTTTTGTATCATCCTCTGTGATAACCATGCTCCTGTCCACCACTCCCGACGGAGTCTGATGCAGCATTTCCGTATCGAAGTTGGTTCCTGAAGCAGCGTGTTTCTCGTTATAATTCTGAATCATAAGCATCGCATCGAATTCAGCCTGTTCAGTCGTATATGGTCTGTTATTTATTTCATTTTTAGTTGAGTATGGTGCACTCCCCAGTCCACTCATTGCACCAAAAGAATTCCAAGAATGTCCTTTACTACCGAGAAGCATCAGGTTATCCAGTTTACTGGATACTGTCGATCTGCCTGAGCCACTATATCCACCAAGTCCCCCCGAACGTGATGAAAACATAGGGTCTCGCACTCTGTCAGGCTTATCAACAATCCCCATCGCTGCCCTGACCTGAGCTGGCGTATTTTCCAGCAGACCATAGCTGTCCAGATAATCATTCATCATTCTTATATAACCAGCGATCCTGTCAGCCTCATAATCGCTCACTCCACTGAAGGCCGCAAAGAAGCACCCGACATCATTAAAGGTATTAACCAGGTATTTTGAAAGTGCTATTCCATAACCGGCTCTTCTCGGAAATGGAGACACATCATCCTTAACAAAATAAACAAGAGATGGCGGAATGCGTTCAAGCATATCCGGAAATTCACATTTATCATACTTAAATCTCAGAAAATTCTCAGGAGTTATAACTATCTGAAGACTGTCATTTATAAATGCGACCTGAGCTCCAAGACTAGCGCTATCATTATTATCATCGTATATATATCCCAAAAATGTAAGCAGGTCGTCCTTTACCTGACTTCTGAGAGTAATTCCGCTGTCTTGCGGATATATTCCATTTTTCTTCCACCCAATCTCATCAGCATATGAAAATGAGTAGGTGAGCATTGCTTTAACATCCTTAATTATCATTGTTTCTGGTTACGTTCTCCTTAAATGAAATAGATACTATATTATACCAAAAAATTACTAAATCTTCCATAAAAAAATAGCTCTTAGAGAAGCAGAAAACAGCCTTTAAATCAGCCTTTCTCCGAGAGCTATTATTCAACATATATT
Organism: Eubacterium sp.; assembly: GCA_024687845.1. The sequence goes on along the minus strand of JAILEL010000187.1, from coordinate 4,453 downwards.
TATTCAAAAATCACAGGTCCTCAAGAACTCCGCTGAGGCCCTTTTCCTCATAGATACCTTTGTAGTAATCTACTTCATCGCGTATTATTGCATCTATCGCCTGCATACTGAGCAGTTCTACCGGAGCCTTATCATCTGTCAGGATAAGATTCCCTGCACTGTACTCCACCAGATTATCATTTACCCTTGACATCATATTTTTAAGGTCTTCATCCTTTTCCTTCTCACAGCCTTTTTTTAATCTGTCTATCATACCGGAATTGTTTGAAGCAAAAAGTTCTCTGTTGGTATTATTTCTTACATCTACTGTATAAACAGTTGAAAAAACGGTTGATATAGTATCTGCCAGATATTCATTGATTCCTTCATCACCATCTGATTTCATATTCATATTCACAACCATTACACCATCATCTGTAAGATTTTTCTTCACTAGCGTAAAAAATTCTTTAGATGACATCTGAAAAGGTATCGTAATGTCCTGATATGCATCAACCATAATAACATCATACTTTTTACTATTATCCGAGTCAGTATTAAGGCCTTGCAGATAAGCTCTTCCATCGTAGGTAGTAACCTTAATACTTTCTGGCAGTTCAAAATATTTTCTGGCAAGGTCAGTTATCTTCTGGTCGATTTCGACGCCTTCAACATTTACATTTTCAAAATAACGATTGCACTGAGTTGCATAGGTTCCTGTTCCCATTCCAAGAATCAGGATATCCATGTCGTCTTTTTCCTTAATTCCCGCCATATATGGAGCGGCCATCGCATAGTCATAATACATTCCAGTCAATGTTTTTTCCTTACGATAAACAGACTGAACTCCGAAAAGCACATTTGTAGAAAGCACTACCTTGGAATCATCCTCATAAACCTGAAGATAATTGTAAATAGATTCACCTTCATAAGTAAGATCATGCTGCCAGAAGGCAAAGGAATCACCATGACCGAATATACATGAGATCAGAAATAAAACAGCACCAACCACTGCCTTAGCTGACTTCTTTTTTTCGGAAACAAAATAGATAATTGCCAGAAGAAGAAGGATACCAGCAAAGATTAAAAATGTAATGCTCGTTCCAACTGCCGGAATACTGATAAATGTAGGAACAAAGGTTCCAATTATGCTTCCAATTGTATTCGACGCATTGAGATATCCAACTATTTTTCCACTGTCATCAAGACTGTCAACAGTGTATTTGACAAGTGAAGGCGTTACCGTTCCCAAAAGAAAAAGAGGGAACACGAAGATGATCATACACGCTGCAAATGCTGCAATTACAAGGAAATTCGTGCTGATAGTAAATACAAGCAGTGCTGAAATGGCAATAACAATGTATTTACCAACCGCCGGAATCAGCGCTATCCAGATAGCTGCGATTATTATTCTCCCATAAAGCTTGTCAGGATTTGGATCCTTGTCCGCCCATCTTCCTCCCATAATATTTCCAAGCGCCATCGCAATCATTATCGTTCCGATAATGATTGTCCATACAATCTGAGATGAACTGAAATAAGGAGCAAGCAGACGACTTGCTCCCAATTCAACGGCCATAACAGACATACCCGCAAAGAATTCTGTCATGTAAAGGTAAATCTTATTCTTTAATATTGGATTATTCATTTCAACTAACTCCGCAAACTACTATTCGTATAATCCTTTAATTATTCTTCTCATTTTTTCGATATTGAAGTTCAGGATGCTTCTTGTAATATTCTTCCTTATCTTGATACATCCTTTCATCTGCAAGATGCATTGCTGTTCTAATATCCAGAGTAGGTTCCCCATAGCACGTACCAATCGCAAGTCTGACTATATCTGTTGCATTAGAATTATCTCTCAACTTCTGCACCAGTTGATTGAATTCATCTTCATCATGTTTTGTCACAAGAATCAGGAATTCATCTCCCCCCACTCTGAAAATATCGCTATCTGTAAATGTATCTCTCAGCACTGATGCAGCAGCTTTGAGCAGATTATCACCAGCTATATGCCCTTCATTATCATTTACCGCCTTCAGACCATTCAGATCAGCAAATATAACTCCATATTTATCAGTAAGTGGATTCACTCCGGAAACTATATCCGTTATACGATTATTCATAGCATTACGGTTATAAAGGCCTGTCAAAAGATCAGAGTCACTAAGTATTTTCAGTTTTCTGAACATCTGATGGTTTGCAATCTCAGCAGCAAGAATAAATGATGTTATCTCAAGTATAGATTTGATTTTAAGTGTATCAGAACTATCAAAATTCGTTGCCCAGATATATCCTATATTTTCCTTATTTGCTTTAAGCGGATATATAACAAGGCTGTAAACCCCTGCATTCTTAAGAGATTCATACCATATAAGATTCTTATCTTTCAGAAATTCCAACTCTTCTGCATCATGAATAATATAGCAGTTACTCTGATTGATCAGGTCATCCCAGGTTTCAACTATGTTAATAAATCCGTCTTCAATATAATCTGAAACTGTCTTAATACCATTCTCCGAATCATCTACATTTTCAGAAAGAACAGAGCAGTGTCTATTTTTAAAATCTGTCAGAAGGATACAAAGTCTGTTAGCCCCACAGTCTATTCTGATATCCCTGGCAATAGCATTCATAGCCTGATAGAAATCATCATTTTCTCTAAGTTTAATCGTAGTCTGAATAACCTTGGTAGCAACGTCCGGAGACAGATCAGAAAGCTTCTCAGCATCAAGCATTGGTGTCATATCATAAGAGAACAGATAATATCCCTTATCTGGTTCATCTGACTTCAGTGGAAGCATATAAACCTCCATCCATGCATTGTACTGCCCAGCATTAATATACGAATGAATCATTCTATTTTCTTTGATACAGCGATAACTCATCGCTTCATAATTCTGATCAACCGGAACAAAATTCGAATAAAGCTGCCCAGGAACAAAGTCCTCTCTCTTTAAATGAATTGACTGCAGATAAATATCATTAGCTGCCTCAAGACATATATCCCCGAAGGTTCCTTCTGGATTAATCTTAACAGACAAAACACTTCCTATTTTATTCAGACCATTTACAATTGAATCATAATTCAAAACAACCCCCCCGAAAAATAAACCATTAAGAAAATAATTCAAAAATATGTTTTTATTATAACTCAAACAACAGAATATGTCATATAAAAATTTCAGCGATCATAATCAGACAGAGACATCCGCTCAATTCATGGTCGACTGTTACTATTCATAGTTGACTCACATTACACAGTAGTCCATGCAAACTCTGGTCTTAGCATTAGGACGCACTACACCATCTGCAACTGCAACGTGAGCAGGATGTACTGCATAGCCCTTCAGTGAAGCTTCATCCTCGAAAACCGAATCAAGCATCAGATCTGCATTTGATGATTCAAGACATTCTGTCTGAACACTTATCCTTATAAGTCCAGGGATCTGACCGGCAAGTCCTTCAAGTCCCCTTTTTATTTCTTCTTTAACCTTTATCTTTTCATCAGCTGACAGTTCATCTTTTAGCTGCCAAAGTATAATGTGCTTTACCATTTTTTATTCTCCTCTCTTTTTATACGTAATTTTTACAGAAATATCTTACTATTCCCAGTTAGCTCAGAAGGATTACTTTCCATCCGGAAAGCTTGTAAATACCCCAGTTTCTACTTCTGGATATCCATACTTTTCTTTTGCATCTGCAAATGCATTTATCATAAATACCATATTCCTTGCAAGGTTCCTCATAGTTTGCAGGCCTTCCAGATCTTTTAATACATCTTCAGCGGTATGCCCATGAACCTGATTCCAATATGTACTAGGTGCAAGCGGCATGCCACTGATTGTGAAATATTTATTTAAAACATCAAATGAAGCTGTATTTCCAGCTCTTCTGCAGCTTACAACAGAAGCTCCAACCTTCATATGTTTTGAAAATGAAGTGCTGTAGAACAGTCTGTCGGCGAACGCAAGTAAAGTGCCATTCGGAGAACCATAATAAACTGGGCTTCCTAAGACAAGACCGTCAGCCTGTTCGAATTTAACAGCAACTTCATTTACAAGATCATCTATTATACATTTTCCGTTTTTGCCGCAGGAATTGCAAGCTAAACAACCACGGATATCCTTATTTCCAACTTGAATAATCTCCGTTTCAACCCCCTCAGCAGAAAAAACCTTAACCATCTCATTAAGCGCAGTTGCAGTACAACCATTCGCACGAGGGCTCCCATTAATAAGTAATACCTTTGCCATATCTCTTAACTTCCTTTTTATCACAATTAATTGTCCAAAACTTCCCATATAGCTATTTAAGAATCACATATATAGGAAGTTTAGTACTTTATGTCTTCAAGCACCTTATCAATCAGCGAGGCATTCTTTATCGAAAAATCAGCCGTAATATACGGTTTTTCGCCTGTAAGAACGCATTGTGAGAGCTGCTGCACCTCAAGTGAGTAGTTGTTAGG
>JAILEL010000174.1 GCA_024687845.1 Eubacterium sp. | reverse complement strand
CGGAAATGGACAGGACCTCATGTGTGGAGCTCCTGGAGATGTTACTGAGCAGCAGCTCAGGGATGTTCACCTTACTCCGGATGATATAGCTAAAGCCTATGGAATACAGCCTTCTTCTTCGGGTTCTTCAAAGGAAGAAGATAGTAAGAAGGACGGTTCTTCAGTTGTAATAACTGATGAAGTTATCGAGTATGTTGGTATTCTCGGAAAGCTTGAGCTTTCTCCAGAAGAAAAGGAAAAGTCGAAGAAGGACCTTACAGAGATGCTTGACTATGTTGGAAAGCTAAATGAACTGGATACCAGTGATGTAGAACCGATGAGTCATACATTTAAAATAGCAAATGTTATGCGTGATGATGTTGTATCAAACGCTGATGATAGAGAAAATATGCTGAAAAATGCTCCACAGAGGAATGATGAAGCTTATATCGTACCTGAAACATTTTAGTTCTTGAGAATGACTAAAATAGAAGCTGACTTATGAAGTGGAAAATAAAAATATAGGAGACTGAATATGAGTGATATATTAAAGCTCTCTGCAACTGAACTTGGCAAAAAGATTGCTTCCGGGGAGATAACCTCGGTGGAGGCAACCAAGGCTTATCTGGATCGTATCGGAAATCTGGATAAGGATATAAATGCATATGTGACTGTTGATACAGAGGGAGCCATAAAAATGGCTGAGGAAGCTGACAGAAAGATAGCAGAGGGAACACTTAAAGGACCATTTGCCGGAGTTCCTGTAGCTATTAAGGATAATATGTGCATTGAGGGAATGCTTACATCCTGCTCATCACATATTCTGGATAATTTTTATCCTACATATACAGCTACAGCTGTTGAGATGCTGAAGGATGCTGGGGCAGTAATTCTCGGACATACAAATATGGATGAATTTGCCATGGGAAGTACAACAGAAACCTCTTACTATGGACCAACCAGAAATCCATGGAATAAAGACAGAGTTCCAGGAGGTTCATCAGGTGGTTCTGCTGCAGCAGTAGCAGCAGACGAATGTGCTATAGCACTTGGTTCTGATACAGGTGGATCCATCAGACAGCCGGCTTCTTTTTGCGGCGTTACAGGAATCAAGCCAACCTATGGACGAGTATCAAGATATGGACTTATTGCATATGGTTCTTCACTTGATCAGATAGGACCTATCGGTAAAAATGTAGAAGACTGTGCAGCCATGCTCGAGGTTATTTCAGGGCATGATCCAAAGGATTCAACTTCAGCAAAGGAAGAAAATTCAAAGGATAAGACAGATTTTACAGCTGCACTTGTTGATAATGTAGAAGGAATGAAGATTGGTGTTCCTAGAGATTATTTCCTGAGTGGAATAGATGAGGATGTTAAGAAAGCAGTTCTGGATGCAGCTGAGGTTCTGAAGGCTAAGGGTGCGATAGTAGAAGAGTTTGACCTTGGTATGGTTGAATATGCTATTCCTGCATATTATGTTATAGCATGTGCAGAGGCTTCTTCTAATCTGGAAAGATTCGACGGAGTTAAGTATGGATACAGAACTGAGCAGTACACGGATCTTCACAATATGTATAAGAAAACAAGAAGTGAAGGCTTTGGAACTGAGGTTAAGAGACGTATCATGCTTGGTTCATTTGTCCTTTCTTCAGGATATTATGATGCTTACTATGTAAAGGCTCTCAAGGTAAAGGCCCTTATCAAGCAGGCTTTTGATAAGGCATTTGAGAAGTATGATGTAATACTCGGACCGGTTGCTCCAACTACTGCACTTAAGTGTGGTGAGTCACTTTCAGATCCGATTAAAATGTACCTGGGAGATATTTATACAGTTTCTGTCAATCTTGCAGGACTTCCTGGAATATCTCTTCCTTGTGGATATGATAAGGAAGGACTTCCAATTGGACTACAGCTTCTTGGTCAGACATTTGACGAGAAGAGCATTATCAGAGCTGCCTTTGCATTTGAAAAAAGCTTTGATGAAAAAAATGAGAAAAGGAGACCAGTACTTTGAGTAAAGAATATGAAGTAGTAATAGGACTTGAAGTTCATGTTGAGCTGAATACAAAGACCAAAATATTCTGTGGATGCTCTACAGAATTCGGTGGCGCTCCAAATACTCACGTATGTCCAGTATGTTCAGGAATGCCGGGTTCACTTCCGGTATTAAACCGCGAGGTAGTAAATAAGGCAATCAGCGTAGGACTTGCTACGAATTGTGAGATAACAAGAAACTCTAAGTTCGATCGTAAGAATTATTTCTATCCTGATAATCCTCAGAATTATCAGATATCACAGTTGTATTATCCGATTTGCAGAAATGGCTATGTGACAATAGCTGCAAAGGGTGGAAGCAAAAATGTAAGAATTCATGAGATTCATATGGAAGAGGACGCTGGAAAGCTTATCCACGACCCTGTTACAGACGATACTTATGTAGATTTTAACCGTTCAGGAGTTCCACTTATCGAAATAGTTTCCGAGCCGGATATGAGATCAGCAGATGAGGTAATTGCTTATCTTGAAAAGCTTAGAGAAACAATTCAATATCTGGGTGCATCTGACTGCAAGCTGAATGAGGGCTCAATGAGAGCAGACGTAAACATTTCAATCAGAGAAATGGGCAGCGAGGAGTTTGGAACAAGAACTGAGTCCAAAAACCTTAATTCATTTAAGGCTATCAGAAGATGTATAGAAAATGAGGTTAAGAGACAGCAGTCTATAATTGAAAGCGGTGAGAAGGTTGTTCAGGAAACTCGTCGTTGGGATGATGAGAAGGGAGTTTCTTCTCCAATGCGTTCCAAGGAAGATGCACAGGACTATAGATATTTCCCGGATCCTGACCTTGTTCCTATCATCGTAAGTGACGAATGGATTGAAGAGATTAAAGCTTCTCAGCCTGAGTTCAAGGATGAGAAGAAGGTCAGATATAAAGAAATGTACGGACTTCCTGAATATGATATAGATCAGATAACCGGCAGCAGACGCCTTGGTGAGATATTTGAAGGTGCTGTTAAGGAAGGTGCTGATCCTAAGAAGGTTTCTAACTGGCTGATGGTTGAGACCATGAGACTTATGAAGGAAACAGGAACAGATGCGGATGATCTGAAGTTCTCTGCAGAGAATCTTGCCAAACTGGTTAAGCTTGTTGATTCCAAAGAGATAAACAATGCAGTGGCTAAGGAAGTATTTGAAAAGGCAGTATTCTCAGATGATCTGGATCCTGTGAAATATGTTGCAGATAATAATCTGTCAACAAAGGCTGACTCGGGTGAACTTGAAGCAGCTGTAAAGAAGGCAGTTGAGGCAAATCCAAAGGCTGTTCAGGATGTACTTGGTGGAAAAGGAAAAGCAGTTGGCGCAATTGTTGGTTTTGTCATGAAGGAAATGAAGGGTAAATGTGACCCTGCTGAAGCAAGCAAGATGATCATGGCAGAGATTAATAAATTAAAATAATTTAGTTTGAAAAGGAGACGAAATGAGAACATATTTAGTTACCGGTGGTGCTGGATTTATTGGATCAAATTACATTCATTATATGTTTGACAAATATGGAGATGATATCAGGATTATCAATGTTGATAAGCTGACATATGCAGGAAATCTTGAAAATCTTAAGAGCGTTGAAGGAAGAGATAACTATACATTTATCAAGGCTGATATCTGTGATAAAGAAGCTATTTCTAAGATTTTTGAGGAAAATGATATCGACAGGGTTGTTCATTTCGCAGCTGAGTCACACGTTGACCGTTCTATCAAGAATCCTGAAGTATTTGTTCAGACAAATGTACTTGGTACTGCAGTAATGCTGAACTCAGCAAAGGCTGCCTGGGAGAATGAAGATGGAAGCTTTAAGGAAGATAAGAGATTCCTTCATGTTTCTACTGATGAAGTATATGGTTCACTTCCTGATGATCCAAATGCTTATTTCTATGAGACAACTCCAATTGATCCTCATAGCCCATATTCATCAAGCAAGGCTTCTTCAGACCTGCTTGTAAAGGCTTATGTTGATACATATCATTTCCCTGCAGTTATTACAAATTGCTCAAATAATTATGGACCTTATCAGTTCCCTGAAAAACTGATTCCACTTATCATAAATAACTGCCTGGCTGGAAAGAGTCTGCCTGTTTATGGCGATGGAAAGAATGTTCGTGACTGGCTCTATGTTATGGACCATGCAAAGGGAATCGACATGGCTACAGAAAATGGCCGTTTTGGTGAGAGATATAACATCGGCGGACATAATGAGAAACAGAATATTGAGATTATAAATATCATAATTGAAACTCTGCAGGAGCTTCTTCCTGACAGTGATCCTCGTAAGGCAAATGTATCTAAGGACCTTATCACTTATGTTACAGATAGAAAAGGCCATGACAGAAGGTATGCTATCGCACCTGATAAGATTAAGGCTGAGATGGGCTGGTATCCTGAAACAATGTTCAAGGATGGAATCCGCCTTACTATTAAGTGGTACCTTGAAAATGAAGAATGGATGAAGAATGTAACAAGCGGTAACTACCAGAAATATTATGAGGATATGTATAGTAATTAGCAGCTGTTCAGGAGGTAGGAAATATACAGAATAAATAACTTGAATGCTTGCATTCTAAGAGATTTATTCTGTATATTTTCTAACCTTGCTGAGCAAGGTTGCTGAAAAAAACATGAGGGAGGTGTCTGCGCAGCAGACAATAGAGTGCCGTAAACATTTTTTATAAGCTTGCTTAATAAAAAATGTATTACGTGCACGGACGTCCCGAATGTTTTTTCAGCACTTACTGAACATAATAAATGTATAAAAAAGGATTAACCTATGAATTATAAAAAGAGAGATGATTACAAAAAATTCGTCTCTCTGTGTCAAGGGTTAGCTATTCTGCTGATAGAAACTGTTGCATTTGTATATGTATGGTTCGATGTGTATGACAGCAGCCGGGAGCTTGAAACAAGCTTCTCCGGAGCCGGTATTCAGCTAGTGCTGTTATATATTTTCGTATTATTTACATTAACGAGACTTAATGGCGGATATAAGTTTGGGCACCTCCGACTGATGGATCTTATTTTTTCACAGCTTTTAGGGCTGATAGGGGCAAATGTTATCACTTATTTCGTAATGTGTCTGACTCTTCGTCAGAGAGTTGAAGTTTCTGGGATGCTCCTGCTTACTATATCAGAGGTTTTATTGATTCTGATATATAATACCCTGATGAATTATGTTGAGATTCGTCTGTTTCCACCGCGCAAGCTGCTACTTGTATATGGCGATAAGGGTCCGATGGAAATGCTAAGAACCTTTTACACAAGAGAAGATAAATTCAGAATTGAAGAGGGCATAAGTGCTGATAACGACATAGAAGAAATAATGAATGCTGCACGCAGATTTGATGGAGTGATCATTCACAGGGTTCAACCTGAACTTAGGAGCAGTCTGCTGCATTTATGCTACGAAGAGGATATCAGAGCCTACATTGTTCCATATATTTCTGATATAATTCTTTGGAGTAGTGGTAATACCCACCTGTTTGATATGCCAATGCTGGTTACGAAAAATCATGGAATATCAACAGTAGAAGCTTTTATAAAAAGGCTTATGGATATAGTTATATCGATACTGCTGCTTATTATTCTTTCGCCGATGATGGCTGTGATAGCTCTTTTGGTAAAAATGCAGGACAAAGGCCCGGTTATATATAAGCAGGAACGTGTTACGAAAAACGGCAAGAGATTTTTTATTTACAAGTTCAGATCTATGAGGATTGATAGTGAAAAACAAGGAGCGGTACTTGCCAAAAAGGATGATAAAAGAATAACCTCCTGTGGCCGTGTGCTTAGAAGTCTGCATTTGGATGAACTGCCACAGCTGATTAATATTTTAAAAGGCGATATGTCCCTTGTAGGACCAAGGCCGGAGCGGCCTGAAATTATTGAAAAATATAAGGACGAAATACCAGAGTTTGATTACAGACTTAAGGTAAAGGCGGGCCTTACAGGGTTTGCACAGGTGTATGGCAAATACACAACGCCATCTTATAATAAGCTTAAACTTGATCTTATGTATATTGAGCATTATTCAATTTGGCTGGATATAAAGATTTTAATTCTTACATTTAAGATTTTATTTATTAAAGACAACTCTGAGGGAATATAAAAATGGTTAAACTGACAGTGGTGATGCCCTGCTATAACGAAGGGGAAAGAATATACAGAAATATTATAGAGACTATTACACAGGTTGAGAGATTCTGTGATTCCTTTAGGATACTTGTAGTTAATGATGGAAGCACAGATGAAACAGAGTCTGAAATCAGACGTGCTTCACTCACTGATAAAAGAATAGGCCTGATAACATATGAAAAAAATATGGGTAAGGGTTATGCAGTTAAAAAAGGATGCCTTGCGGCAAAGTCTGAGTTCATTGCATTTTTAGATGCTGATCTTGAACTTCCACCACATCTGCTTGAAGGTTTTCTTCGTGAGATGGAAGAGGCCGGAGATGATATTGTGATTGGTTCCAAGATGCATCCTGAATCACAGGTTGAATATCCATTTTTAAGAAGGGTAATGAGCATTGGATATTACTGGTTTTTAAAAATGGTTTTCGGACTTAAACTTAAAGATACTCAGACAGGAATTAAGCTTTTCAGAAATGAAACTGTCAGACCAGTATTCAGACTTATGAGAACTGGAAGGTTCTCATTTGACATAGAGCTGCTTGCAATTGCAACCAAAATGGGCCTTACAATAAAGGAAATGCCGGTGGTTGTGAATTTTTCAAGAAATAAGGACAACAAATCCAAGATAAAAATGGCAAGTATCTATGAAATGGTAAGAGATTCATTTAGAATTAAAATGTATGTTTCAAAGCTGAAGGTTTGATTACCTGAAATATAAAAGGTTGCTTAAAAAAAGGTTAATAAAATAAGAAAGGTTATAAAAATATGGCAGAAGAAGTTTTTAATGCTGGCAATGCTGATATGAACAACATTACAACCAGAGTAATGAATGAAGAAGACATCCCATCGGAAGCTACAGAGGTAAAAATTGACGAGAACACAGGTAAGCCAGAGCTGGCATCTCTTAAGGTGGATGAGGATGGAATTACTGAATATGTTAATAAAGATATGTTGATAGGAGATATTATTACCTGGTATCCTGATGCAGCGCTCGTTCTAATGAAATGTGGAATGCACTGTATTAGCTGTGGAGTGTCTCAGTTTGAATCCCTTGATCAGGCATGTGCTGTTCACGGGCTTTATACAGATGATGTTGCAAAGGTTGTGAATGACTATCTGACTCAGACATTAGGTGGTAAGGAAGAGAGACTCGCCGAAGAAAAATAGGAAAAACTTTAATATGTTACATATTTATGATATAATGGGCTTTAGTTTTTTCAAAAAAAGTATATAAGTTTTTGTTTTATGTGAAAAAGAAAAATGGTGACAATAAGAACGTAAGCTATTTAGCTTGCTATTGTCTTCAGATGGAAAGGATTATGATAAAATGTACGACAAGGTTTCCACTAAACTGAATTTTGTTGAGAATGAAGAGAAAGTTCTTAAGTTCTGGAATGAAAAAGGAATCTTTGAGAAGAGTATTGATGAGAAGAAGGATCTTCCAACCTATACCTTCTATGATGGTCCTCCAACTGCGAATGGTAAGCCACATATTGGTCATGTGCTTACTCGTGTAATCAAGGATATGATTCCTCGTTACCAGACAATGAAGGGACATAAGATTATTCGTAAGGCTGGATGGGATACTCATGGTCTTCCGGTTGAGCTGGAAGTAGAAAAAGAAATTGGAATAGATGGAAAAGAGCAGATTGAAGAGTATGGAATCGAGCCATTCATCGGAAAATGTAAAGAGTCTGTATGGCAATACAAGGGTATGTGGGAACAGTTCTCAGGCAAGGTTGGTTTCTGGGCAGATATGGATGACCCATATGTAACATATCATAATGACTATATCGAGTCAGAGTGGTGGGCTCTCAAGAAAATCTGGGACATGGGACTTCTCTATAAGGGCTTCAAGGTAGTTCCTTACTGCCCTCGCTGTGGAACTCCGCTTTCATCTCATGAGGTTGCACAGGGCTATAAAGCAGTTAAGGAACGCTCAGCAGTTGTACGTTTCAAGGCTAAGGTGGCAGAAGGTGAAGAACAGTATTACTTCCTTGCATGGACAACTACACCTTGGACACTTCCTTCAAACCTTGCACTCTGTGTAAATCCAGAGGAAAGCTATAGCAAGGTAAAGGCTTGTGATGGTTATACATATATCATGGCAGATGCTCTTCTGGACACAGTTCTTGGACCTCTTGCAGAGGAAAAAATCAAGAATGAAGATGGCGAGCATGTAAGTAAGTATGATACATCTGCTACGGATGGCAAGGCATATGTGAAGCTTGAATCCTATAAAGGTATTGAGCTTGAAGGCAGGGAATATGAACCTCTTTATGAGGCGGCTGCAGCAGGTGCAGCTAAACAGCATAAGAAGGCACATTTCATAGTTGCAGATGACTATGTAACTATGTCAGATGGTACAGGTATCGTTCATATTGCTCCTGCATTTGGTGAAGACGATGGTCGTGTTGGACGTAAGTATGACCTTCCATTTGTACAGTTCGTAGATGCTGCCGGAAATATGACAGAGGATACTCCATTTGGCGGACTTTTTGTAAAGGATGCTGATCCAAAGGTTCTTGTAGATCTTGATTCAAGAAACCTCCTCTTCTCAGCTCCTAAGTTTGAACATGATTACCCATTCTGCTGGAGATGTGATACACCGCTTATCTACTATGCGAGAGAGTCATGGTTCATTAAAATGACAGAAGTCAGTGACCGCATGGTTGCTAATAACAATACAGTTAACTGGATTCCTGAGGGAATCGGTAAGGGACGTTTCGGCGAGTGGCTGAAGAACGTTCAGGACTGGGGTCTCAGCCGTGATCGTTACTGGGGAACACCTCTTAATGTATGGGAGTGTCCGGATTGTGGCAAGCGTGATGCAATTGGAAGCATCGCAGAGCTCCGCGAAAGAGGAAAGATGGAGGATGGAAGCGAGGTTCCTGAGGATATCGAGCTTCACAGACCATTTGTTGATGGAGTACTTGTTACATGTCCAGATTGTGGCAAGCCTATGCACAGAGTTCCTGAAGTTATCGACTGCTGGTTCGATTCAGGTGCAATGCCATTTGCACAGTGGCATTATCCATTTGAGAATGAAGATATATTTAATGAGCATTTTCCAGCTGACTTTATCTCAGAAGCAGTTGATCAGACTCGTGGATGGTTCTATTCACTGATGGCTATTTCAACACTTCTCTTTGATAAGGCACCTTATAAGAATGTTATCGTTCTCGGACATGTTCTTGATAAAGATGGAAATAAGATGTCTAAGTCTAAAGGAAATGCTGTTGATCCGATGGAAGCACTTGGACAGTATGGAGCTGATGCAATAAGATGGTATTTCTATACTAACTCACAGCCATGGCTTCCTAACAAGTTCCATGGTGATGCAGTTGTAGAAGGCCAGCGTAAGTTCATGGGTACTCTGTGGAATACCTATGCATTCTATACACTTTATGCTGAGATAGATCAGTTTGATCCTACAAAGTACAGTTTAGATAAGGCTTCACTTTCTGTAATGGATAAGTGGCTTATGTCCAAGCTGAATACAGCAGTAAAGGTATTTGATGAGAATCTTGGAGCTTATAAGATTCCAGAGGCTGCTGCTGTTCTTTCTGAGTTTGTTGATGATCTCAGTAACTGGTATGTAAGACGCTGCCGTGAGAGATTCTGGGCTAAGGGTATGGAGCAGGATAAGATCAATGCTTACATGACACTATACAATGCAATCGTTACAATCTGTAAGGTTGCAGCTCCGATGATTCCTTTCATGACAGAGTGTATCTATCAGAATCTTGTTAGAAATGTTGATAAGAATGCACCTGAGAGTATTCATCTCTGTGAATATCCTGAGGTAAATGAAGAATTCATAGATGCTGAGCTTGAGAAGCAGATGGGCGAGGTTCTCGCTATCAAGACCTTTGGTAGTGCTGCCCGTAATGCAGCTAATATCAAGAATCGTCAGCCTATTGCTAACATGTATGTTAAGGCTGATAGCAAGCTGGATGAGTTTTATATTGATATTGTAAAGGATGAGCTTAACATCAAGAATGTAGAATTCAAAGATGATATGTCAGCGTTCTCTACATATACATTTAAGCCACAGCTTAAGACTGTCGGACCTAAGTATGGAAAGATTGTAAATGCAATCAGAACATATCTGACAGAATTAGAGGATGGAAATGCAGCTTATGCATCTCTTAAGAATGAGGGTGCACTTAAGTTTGAAATCGAAGGACAGCAGGTTGAACTGACTGAAGAGGACCTTCTGATTGATGTGGCAGAGAATGGCGATTATGTAACATTTGGTGATAATAATGTCACTGTTGTTATAGATACCAAGCTTACACCTGAACTTATTGAAGAAGGTTTTGTAAGAGAAATCATTTCCAAGGTTCAGTCAATGCGTAAAGAGGCTGGCTTCGAGGTTACAGACCGTATCAGCCTTTATATCGCTGATAATGATAAGATTTCAGACATCATTACAAAAAATGATGAAAAGCTTAAAGGGGCAGTTCTTGCTGATAAGATTGTTATCGGTGAAACAGCCGGCTACACTAAGGAATGGAATATTAATGGTGAGAAGGTAACCTTAGGTGTAGAAAGATAACTACTTTATAGTAGAAAATTAACCACATGGGAGGACATTTCTATGAAGAAAATCGCAGATTTTGACAAGGAAGGTTTTAAGAAAGAGATAGCTTCAAATGTGAAGATGCTCTATCGTAAAACACTTGATGAGGCTAGTCCACAGGAGATTTATCAGGCTGTAAGCTATTCCTGCAAGGATGATATTATTGACAGATGGATTGCTACTCATAAGGTTTACAAAGAGAAGAATGTTAAAAAGGTATATTATCTCTCAATGGAGTTCCTTATGGGACGTGCTCTTGGCAATAACCTGCTGAATCTTGGATACTATGATCAGATCAGGGAAGCTCTTGATGAAATGGGACTTGATATTAATTTTATTGAGGATCAGGAAAGAGATCCTGCTCTTGGAAATGGTGGTCTTGGAAGACTGGCTGCTTGTTTCTTGGATTCACTTTCAACACTTGGTTATCCTGCATATGGCTGCGGCATCAGATATCATTATGGAATGTTCAAGCAGGCTATCGTAGATGGATATCAGAAGGAAGAGCCGGATGACTGGCTTAGAAATGGATTCCCATTTGAAATAAAGCGTGCTGAATATGCTACTGAGGTAAAATTTGGTGGATATGTTCGTGTAGAAAACAGAGATGGACGTAACCATTTTATTCAGGAAGGCTACAGCTCAGTACGTGCAGTACCTTATGACATGCCAATCGTAGGATATGGCAACAACGTTGTAAATACACTTCGTATGTGGGATGCTGAGGCTGTTCAGGAGTTCAATCTTAATTCATTTGATAAGGGTGAATATGAGAAGGCTGTAGAACAGCAGAACCTTGCAAGAACCATCTGTGAAGTACTTTATCCTAATGATAATCACTATTCAGGTAAGGAGCTTCGTCTGAAACAGCAGTATTTCTTTGTATCTGCTTCACTTCAGACTGCTATAAAGAAATTCAAGGAAAATAACAAGAAGATTCAGGATCTTCCTAAGAAGGTTACTTTCCAGATGAATGATACACATCCTACTCTGACAGTTCCAGAGCTTATGAGAATCCTTATGGATGAAGAAGGACTTGAGTGGGATGAGGCATGGGAGATCACAACAAAGACCTGTGCATACACAAATCATACTATTATGGCTGAGGCTCTTGAAAAGTGGCCTATCGAGTTGTTCTCAAGACTTCTTCCACGTATCTATCAGATTGTAGAAGAAATCAACAGAAGATTTGTTCTTAAGATTCAGGAGATGTATCCGGGAAATCAGGAGAAGATTAAGTCAATGGCTATTCTCTATGATGGACAGGTTAAGATGGCGCACCTTGCAATCGCTGGTTCATATTCCGTAAATGGTGTTGCAAGACTTCATACTGAGATTCTTAAGAAGAGAGAACTTAAGGATTTCTATGAAATGAATCCTAAACAGTTTAATAATAAGACAAATGGTGTTACTCAGAGAAGATTCCTGGCACATGCTAATCCTCTTCTTGCACAATGGCTCAATGAGAAGATTGGCGAAGAGTGGATTACAGACTTCTCCAAGATCAGCAAGCTGAAGACCTTTGTTGATGACAAGAAGTATCAGCAGGAATTCATGAACATCAAGTATCAGAACAAGCTTCGTCTTGCTAAGTATATCAAGGAAAATAACGGAATTGATGTTGATCCTAATTCTATCTTTGATGTTCAGGTTAAGAGACTTCATGAGTACAAGAGACAGCTTCTTAATATTCTTCACGTTATGCACCTTTACAGCGAGCTTAAGGAGAATCCTCAGTTCGACATGTATCCAAGAACATTTATCTTCGGTGCAAAGGCTGCAGCAGGATATAAGAGAGCTAAGCTTACAATCAAGCTTATTACATCAGTTGCTGATGTGATCAATAATGATAAGAGCATCAATGACAAGATAAAAGTAGTATTTATTGAGGACTACAGAGTATCTAACGGAGAGATAATATTTGCTGCAGCTGATGTATCAGAGCAGATATCTACTGCTTCACGTGAGGCATCCGGAACAGGTAACATGAAGTTCATGATAAATGGTGCTCCAACTCTTGGAACAATGGATGGAGCTAATGTTGAGATAGTTGAAGAAGTAGGTGCTGAGAATGCATTTATCTTTGGACTTTCAGCAGATGAGGTTATGAAGTATGAACGCGAGGGTGGTTATAATCCTTGGGAAGTATTCAATAATAACCAGAATGTCCGCAGAGTACTTACACAGCTTATCAACGGAACCTACAATGAAGATACAGAGCTTTTCAGAGATCTGTATGATTCCCTTACAAAGGAAGATGTTTACTTCATCCTAAAGGACTTCGATTCCTATGCAGCAGCTCAGCAGAGAGTAGATGCTGCTTACAGAGATACTGATAAATGGGCTCGTATGGCAATGATGAACACTGCTTGTTCAGGCAAGTTCTCATCTGACAGAACAATCGAGCAGTATGTAAAGGATATATGGAAGCTTAAGAAAGTTGAAGTAGACATTAAATAATTTAATTAAATAAACTTTATCGAAGCCCATCTGAAAAGATGGGCTTTTGCAATATATAAATTGCAAGAAAATAATTAATATGTGATACCACTAAACCAGTACATTCAGTTCTATCATGAGTTACTACATTTTTTGAAGATGAGGTACATGGATAGTGGAATTGAAAAGAGAAAAGACGAATCTGGAAAAAAGAGTGGATGAGGCAATGGACAAGCTGCAGAAGCTTGCTGATGAGCAGTTTTTGATGTCTAATACCCGGGATGAACTGCTTGCTCTTAAGGAAAGAATGAGGATGAATTATGGTGCATTTTACTGGGCATCCCAGATGGCAGAACAAATGGATAATTCTCAGTATGATATAAGAAATCAAAGCTCTGAATATGAACCGGATGAACAGTGTTTTGCAACATCCTTTGAAGAAGAGATAAGAATTTCCCGGACATGTATAGATGAGAAGGAAGAAACAGAAAAAAATATTCAGATGAAAGAAATGCCTTTTAAGTCTGACTTGCAATAGAATGCATTTTGTGTTAGTATTCTTTTATTCTAAATTGAGAGGTGAATTAATAATGGAAAGAATAAAGACACTTGAGACAAGAGATCTTTGCGAGAGTGCTAAGACAGGCGGATGCGGTGAGTGCCAGACATCATGCCAGAGTGCTTGTAAAACAAGCTGTGGTGTTGCAAATCAGAAGTGTGAGAACGCTACAGAAGAGTAAATCATTTAGTTAACAAAAACGCTGCCAAATGGCAGCGTTTTTGAGTTGAAAGTGAATAGAAGCAAAACAAAGCTTGTTTATATAGCTAAATAAATGTATAATCCCAAGTGTATTTTTAAATAATAAATAAGGATAGTATAGGAGTTTTATATTATGGTACATCAGTACAAACTCAATGGTTATAACATTGTTCTAGATACATGTTCAGGTTCGGTGCATAACGTTGATGACGTGGCATATGACATCATCGAAATGTTTCCCAAGAAAACAGAGGATGAGATTGTTTCAGTAATAATGGATAGATATGGTGATAGAGATGATGTCACTGAGGAAGAAGTCCGCTTATGTATAGATGATGTAAGAACACTGAAGGATATGAACAAACTATACACTCCTGATACATATGCTCCACTTGCAGGAGAATTTAAGAAGAGAAGTGGTGATGTAATCAAGGCTCTCTGCCTTCATGTTTCTCATACTTGTAATCTGAACTGTGAATATTGCTTCGCAAGTCAGGGAAAATACAATGGTGAAAGGGCTCTTATGAGCTTTGAAGTAGGAAAACAGGCTATAGATTTTCTTGTGGCGCATAGTGGAAGTCGTCATAATCTTGAAGTGGATTTCTTTGGTGGAGAACCTCTTATGAACTGGGAAGTCTGCAAACAGATTGTTGAATATGCACGTTCGATTGAGAAAGAAGCAGGAAAGAATTTCAGATTTACTCTTACAACTAATGGTGTCCTCATAGATGATGAGGTAATTGAATACTGCAATAAAGAAATGAGTAATGTTGTGCTTTCGCTGGATGGACGAAAAGAAGTTCATGATAGAACAAGGGTAGATTATAACGGAAATGGAAGCTACGACAGAATCATACCAAAGTTTAAGAAGCTTGTTGATTCAAGAGGTGGCAGAAACTACTATATCAGAGGTACATTTACCCACCTGAATACTGATTTTACAAATGATATATTTGCTATGGCAGATCTTGGCTTTAAGGAGCTTTCTATGGAGCCGGTGGTTAGTAAGCCGGGAGATGCACTTGCACTTACAGAAGAAGATATGGAAGTTCTGAAGGAACAGTACGAGATTCTTGCAAAGGAAATGCTGGAGAGAGATAAAAAAGGCGAAGGCTTTACATTTTATCATTACATGATAGATCTCAAATCCGGCCCTTGTATCTATAAAAGAATTTCCGGTTGTGGTTCGGGAACGGAATATATGGCGGTGACTCCGTGGGGAGACCTATACCCCTGCCATCAGTTTGTAGGAGATGAAAAATATAAGCTCGGAAATATCTGGGATGGAGTTGATAACAAAGAAGCACAGGAAGAATTCCGTGTGTGTAATGCATATGCAAGACCTGATTGCAGGGATTGCTGGGCCCAGCTTTACTGCTCTGGTGGATGTGCAGCTAATTCTTATCATGCAACTGGAGATGTTAAAGGAATATATGAATATGGCTGTGAACTTTTTAGAAAACGTATGGAGTGTGCAATAATGATACAGGTTGCGCATGACGATCTGGGAATAAAGAACAGATATGATATTCAGGAATCGTCAGACTGCTCAGACTGTGGTGAAACTGATTGTAATAGTACAAAGTAACAAACTAACAAATTAACAAACTAACAAACTAACAAACTAAATTATGTATTTGTGATAGAAGATATAAAGTCATAAGATATTGCCTGTCAAATGTTTATATATGAGGAGGTAGAGTATGGTTGTCAGAGATGAAGTGAAGAAGATGAAGCTTGTAGCGCCATTGGTTGCTGCCATGAGCAATGAAGCCAGATGTAAGGCGCTTAGTATAGTTGCTGAAAGACTTGTTGAAAAGAAGGAATCCATATTTGCGGAGAACAAAAAGGATCTTGAGGCGGCAGCTGAAAATGGTGTAAAAGAAGCTATTGTCAAGAGACTTAAATTCAATGAAGATAAGCTCCGTGATGTTGTTGCAGGAATCAAGCAGCTTACAGAACTAGATGATCCGATTGGCAAGATAACTCTGGATAGAGAGCTTGACGAAAATCTAAGACTTACAAGAATTACTGTTCCAATTGGAGTTATAGGAGTTATTTTTGAAGCACGTCCTGATGCACTTATTCAGATATCTTCTCTTTGTATAAGAAGCGGAAACTGCCCGGTTCTTAAAGGTGGTAAAGAGACGACCTATACTAACAGAATATTGTTCAGTATCATTTACGAGGCTGTTCTTGAAGCAGGCTTTCCCGAAGGATGCATGCTTGCCTGTGAACAGCATAATGAGATAGACGAACTTCTTAAGTGTGATGGCCTAGTAGATCTGCTTATACCAAGAGGCTCAAATTCATTTGTCAGATATATTATGGATAATACTCATATACCGGTTATGGGACATGCTGATGGACTTTGCCATATCTATGTTGATAAGGATGCTGATTTTGAAAAGGCGATTCCGATCATAGTTGATGCAAAGATTCAGTATACTGCTGCATGTAATGCTGTGGAAACTCTCCTTATTCATAGAGATATTGCTAATGATTTTATCCCGAAGCTTGCAGCGGCACTTGCTAAAAATGGCGTTAAGCTTAGAGGTACTAAAGAGGTAACTGATATAGTTGATTCCTGTAAAAATACCTTGGAAGCTGATGCAAATGCGACCTCTCTAGATTATGAGACAATCGAAGAGGATGAATTTAAGGAATATCTTGCCCTTATTGTTTCGGCTAAGCTTGTTTCAGATGTGAGTGAGGCGGTGAATCATATCAATCTTCATGGTTCACACCATACGGATAGTATTATTACGGAAAATGAAGAAACTGCAGATACATTCATAAGGCTTGTGGATTCGGCCGGAGTATATCAGAATTGCAGTACTAGATTTGCAGACGGCTTCAGATATGGATTTGGTGCTGAGGTTGGAATCAGCACAAGTAAGATTCATGCAAGAGGACCAGTTGGTCTGGAAGGTCTTGTGACCTATAAATATAAGCTTGTAGGAAATGGACAGACTGTTGGCGATTATGCTGAAGGAAGAAAACAGTTCCACTTTAAAGATATTAAATAATAAAAAAACATTAAAAAATTCTGTAAACTGTTTGGGGGCAAAAGTAATTTTGCCCCCCAAAATGTTTGTAAAATGAAAATAGAAAGGCTGCAGAGACATAATATGTATAGTTTTAAATCAAAAGTCAGATATAGTGAACTTGCGCCGGATAAAAAACTGTCGCTGGTTTCTATAATTAATTATTTTCAGGATTGTTGTACATTTGAGGCGGAACATTTTGATGTTGGCCTTGAGTGGCTTGGAAAACATCGCACTGCGTGGATGCTTACAAGCTGGCAGATACATATTATTAGAAGACCTGAATATTGTGAGGATATAGAAATTACAACCTGGGCTTGTGGTTTTAAATATTTCATCGGAAAGAGAAGCTTTCTGATCAGAACTTTGAGTGGTGAAGTGCTGGTATATGCGCTGTCGGACTGGGCTTATGTAAATGTAGACAAAGGGCTTCCAGAGAAAAATGTACCTGAAAAAGAAATCAAAGCCTATGGACTGGATGTTCCTATAGACAAGAGATTTGAAGAATTTGGAATAAACGAGAATCCCGAAGAAGTAATTCTTAAAGGAAAAATAGATACAGAATTTGCTAATGCATTTTGCATGGATATGGATGAAAAGGCTGTGACTGGGCGTGGAATCAGAGTCTCTGGAGAACATCTCGATACCAATGATCATGTGAATAACGGCCAGTATGTTGCGATAGCGTTATCAGCATTTCCTATGGACAGTGACGTGAAAATTTTCAGAGCTGAATATAAAATGCAGTCAAAGCTTGGAGATGTATTATATCCCGTAATATCTACAGACGAAGAAATAAATAATGACATTGAGAGCTTTGAAGACGGCAAAGAGCAAGTTCAGAGTGAGATGAATATTTCGAATAATACGAATAGCAGAAGACTTGCTGTTTTAGATGAGAGCGGCCGTATAAAAATGGCTTGTGAGTTTATATTTTAACAGTTACAGCTCGCGACAAAAATATTGCAGTTTACGACATAATAAGAATATTTAAGAAAAAATTAAGGTTATAATACCATATGTTGTGGTATAGTATTAGCTGTTGAAGAAAGAATTAGTACAAATCGTCACAAGAATATTAAAGTGGAAGGTGGAAAAATGCAAAACGTTAATGACAATTCTCCCTACAGAAATCAAAACCCTGGAGAGCTTACTGAAAAGCAGAAGTCGGAAAGGGAAAAGGTAAGAAAGAACGCAAAGAAAAAGAGTAAGAAGGTCATAGCTATTTTAGCTGTTATAGCTGTTATAGTTATCGGCATTGGCATCTTTATTGCAAATAAGGTGAAGGGCACTATGAATTCTGTTAAGGAAGCTATGGGCGAGGGGACTATAGTTGAAGAATTCGGAAAGAAAAATATGTCTTCTTATATAGATCTTACCGGAATTGTTGAGAGCCAGAATGTTGAAAATGTTACAACTAGCCTTCAGTACCCTGTTAAAGAGATCAATGTTAAGGTTGGTGATTTTGTTAAGAAGGGCGATGTTGTCTGTACTATAGATTCATCTGAAATCGAAAGCAAGATAGCTGACCTCGAGGCTCAGGCAAGTGATGATGAGAGACAGAAGGCAAAACAGCTTGAAACAGCTGATCATAATCTTAGCACTGCTGCATCTTCTAAAGACAGAACTGTCGACGATGCTAATAAAGCAATTAGCGAAGCAAAGAAAGCTTTTGATGATGCTGATGAAGATTACTATAAAAAGCTGGATGAGTATAATGCTGCAGTTGAGGCTTCTCCTGGAGAT
The DNA here is from genome assembly GCA_024687845.1 of Eubacterium sp. Next base: position 24,891 of record JAILEL010000174.1, on the reverse strand, counting down.
GCTGTTACAATTGCAAGCAAAAAGGCTGAGCTTGATGCAGCAAATACTACCTGGTATGCAAAGCAGTATGCATATGATCAGGCAACAAGTGCTTATAGTGATACAGTGAATCAGGCAAATGAATCATATCAGTCTGTTAAGGACAGTAGTGATATGACATATATCAATAACACTTCAAACTATTCAGCAACAGCAACTCAGCTTGCTGAATACTATAAGATGAAAGGTGAAACAATTATTATTGCAGAAACCAGTGGTGTTGTTACGTCTGTAAATGCAGAAGTTGGACTTCCAGTTAATGGAAAAATAATGACTATAGAAGATGAAAATAGTCTTAAACTGGATGTTGATGTAAGAGAAAAAGACATCTTTAATCTTAAAGAGGGACAGACCGTTGAGTTTACAAACAGTTCTCTAGAAAATGTTAAAGGATCAGGAACTGTTGATAAGATAAATAAGTTTGCCAAAGCGGGAACTGCTACAGTTAGTGCAAATGGTCAGGCTGCAGCTCCGGAAAATGTATATTCAGCAGTTCTGAGCGTTAAGGATTCTAAAGATATGCTTCTTGGAATGAAAGTAAAATGCAGAATCGCCACAGGCGAAGAGGTAAATGTAAATGCAGTTCCTTATACAGCTATTCTGACAGATGCAGAAGGTGACTATGTATATGTAGCTGAGGAATCCAAGGCTGGAATGTATATGGTTGTAAGAAAAGACGTTGAAAAGGGACTTAGTGGAGATTATTATACAGAAATCACCGGTGGAGACCTTGAAGAAGGAATGAAGGTTATCAGCTTCCCTAGTACAGTAACAGAAAACTCGATTATTACGATAAAAGAATAGGATGTGTGATTGCATATGAATAAAGTAATAGACATGCAGCACATCAATAAGAAATACTATGAAGGTATGGAAAATGAGCTGCATATACTTCATGATATTGATCTTACTGTGTATGATGGAGAATTTGTTGCACTGGTAGGAGAATCTGGTTCCGGTAAATCCACCATGATGAATATTATTGGCGCGTTGGATAGACCAACCTCGGGACAGTATTATCTTGCTGGTGAAGATATATCTGAGATGGATGATGACCGCTTAAGTGAGATCAGAAATAAAGAAATCGGCTTTGTATTCCAGAGTGCTTACATGATTCCGCGTATTTCAGCTGTGGAAAATGTTGAGGTGCCTCTTATGTATGCAGGAATGTCCAGAGGTGAGAGAAGAGATAAGGCCATGGAACTTCTGGAAATGGTTGGAATGAGTAAGCGTTATAAGCATAAAGCAAATGAGCTGTCAGGTGGACAAAATCAGAGAGTTGCTATAGCAAGAGCTCTCGCATGTGATCCTTCCATTATACTTGCCGATGAGCCAACAGGTGCTCTGGATTCAAAAACAGGTCATCTGATAATGGATATTTTCCACAGACTCCACGATGAGCAGAAAAAGACAATAGTACTTATCACTCATAGTAAGGAGCTTGCTTCAGAAACAGAAAGAATAATAACAATTAGTGATGGCTATATAGTATCAGATGCAAAGAATGAGATGTTTAAGCTGAGACGAGATGCCAGAAAACATGATCCAAATGCGGATAAGATGAGTCTGGAAACTTCTAGAATGGAAGGTGGTTATGCTCAGCCACAGAATATCATGGCATCTGGCGGTCCGGTACCAGCTTCTGGTAATGCGTCAGGACAGAAGAATGATCCTCAGGACTTTGAGATACAGTTATCGGAACAAGTAACTTCTGAGAATATGGCTTCAGAACAGACAAGACCTGTTCAAAACAGTTCGACAAATGCTATGAATATTAGTGATAGATTGAATGCATTGAAGGGAGGAAACGAATAATGAATTTTGCAGAAAACCTCCGACTTGCATGGTCCTGCGTTAGGTCCAATAAGATGCGTTCTATACTTACAATGCTCGGTATTATCATTGGAATCAGTGCCGTTATAACTATATCAACACTTGGATCATCGCTTAGACAGACGATATCAGGTACATTTTCTGATATGATGAGTACCAATCAGTTAGCATTTATGTGGATAAATAATGGTGATGATTCGCAAGAAGAAGAGCCTGTAAAGTTTGATCTTCAGAACTGCTATGAATTTAGAGAGGCATTTGCGGGACAGATATCATCTGTGTGTGTTAATGATTATATAGGACCTGCAAGCTATTATTATGGTGAAGATAAAAAGATGGTTAATGTCTCTGGTTATTCTGAAGGCTTTTGTGAGACGAATAACTACGAAGTAATTATGGGACGAGATCTGGAATTTCAGGACAGCTTTGAACGTAGAAAGGTCTGTGTAGTATCTGATAATTTTGTAAAATATGCTTTAAATGATATGAGCAATCCTATTGGGAAGAGGATTGAAGTCGAGACCTCGGATGGGATAATAGTATCTGCATACATCATTGGTGTTTACAAACTCGATGAAAAATCCTCCATAAGTGGTAAAGCAGATACTCCTGAAAAAGACAAAGTAACAGAACTGATCGTACCTGTAACCTATTGCTGGGATCTGAATGAAACTCCTGAAAAAGATCAGTATAATGAGGTTTTGTACGTTAATGGTGCTCCAGGAATAGATGGTGTTACATTAAAAGAAAATGTTACCCGATATTTTGAATCGAAAAAGAAATCAGATAGTCACTATTATCTCTTAATACAGAGTCTTGAAGAACAGCTTAAGACTATCAGCAAAGCTCTTGATGTTATAACAATAGTTATCTCAATCATAGCTGCCATATCACTTATAGTTGGTGGTATTGGAGTTATGAATATTATGCTTGTTTCAGTTGTGGAGCGTACAAAAGAGATAGGAATCAGAAAGGCGCTGGGAGCTAAGAACAAGGTTATTGAAGCTCAGTTTCTGGTTGAATCAGTGCTTATATGTGCTATTGGTGGAATAATTGGAATATTGATGGGACTTCTAAGTGGTGGTATTATTGCCATAGTTGCAAAGGTTGTAATATCTCGTCTTGAAGAATATAGTTTCATTTCCGTAAATGTACAGCCACCGATTACAATGATCATAATTTCATTCCTGTTTTCAACATTGGTTGGAGTCGTTTTTGGATTATATCCGGCCAGACGAGCAGCCAGACTTTCACCTATTGATGCTCTTAGATATGAATAAGTTGTGATTAGTATCAAATTTATGCAATTTTGCCTAAAACACATGATGATATCCTTGTGTTTTAGGCAATTTTAGTATATAATTACTAAATGTGTATTTAACAATAATCGGAGGGCGTTAAATCACAAAATAATAATCTTTCAAGAAGGGAAGGTACATCATTTATGAAATTCGGATATTTTGATGATGCAAAGAGAGAATATGTAATTACATCCCCGAGAACTCCTTATCCATGGATTAACTATCTTGGAACAGAAGGATTCTTCTCACTGATTTCGAACACTGCTGGTGGATATCATTTCTATAAGGATGCAAGACTTAGAAGAATTACACGTTATCGTTATAACAACATTCCTGTTGATATGGGCGGTCGTTATTTTTACATTAATGATGATGATACTGTATGGAATCCAGGCTGGTCACCTGTAAAGACTGAGCTTGATTTTTATCAGTGCCGTCACGGAATGGGATATACAGTTATTACAGGAAAGAAGAAGGAACTTAAGGCTGAAGTTACTTTCTTTGTACCTCAGGGTGAGAATGCCGAGATTCAGAAGGTTGTACTTAAGAATGAAGGAACTTCTCCAAAGATGTTTACTCTGTTCTCATTCCTTGAGTGGTGTCTGTGGAATGCAGAAGATGATTCAACTAACTTCCAGAGAAACTTTAACACAGGTGAAGTAGAGGTTGAGGGTTCAACACTTTTCCATAAGACAGAATATAAAGAGCGTCGTGATCATTTTGCATTCTATACAGTTAATGCTGATATAGATGGATATGACTGTGACAAAGAGTCATTCATGGGACTGTACAATGGATTTGACAGACCTGATGCTGTTTTTGCAAACGAGTCAAAGAATTCAAAGGCTGATGGCTGGTCACCTATCGCTTCTCATTCTATCAAGGTGAATCTTGCACCAGGTGAAGAGAAGACATTTGTATTCATGCTTGGTTATGTTGAAAATGGTGCTGATAAATGGAATGCAGATGGTAGCATGAATAAGTCAAAAGCTTATGCAATGATTGAAAAGTTCAACACTGCTGAGAAGGTTGATATTGCACTTGCTGAGAACAATAGAATGTGGGATGCTCTGCTTTCAAAATATACAATTAAGACTCCAGATGAAAAGGTTGACCGTATGGTTAATATCTGGAATCAGTATCAGTGTATGGTTACATTTAATATGTCAAGAAGTGCTTCATACTTTGAGTCAGGTATCGGCCGTGGTATGGGCTTCCGTGATTCAAATCAGGATCTTCTTGGATTTGTTCATCAGATTCCGGACAGAGCGCGTGAGAGAATTCTTGATCTTGCTGCTACACAGTTTGAGGATGGAGGATGCTTCCATCAGTATCAGCCACTTACTAAGAAGGGAAATGATACTCTTGGTGGTAACTTCTCAGATGATCCACTGTGGATGATCATGTCAACAGCTGCTTATATCAAGGAGACTGGTGATTATTCAATTCTTGATGAGCAGGTTCCATATAGAAATGATGAGTCTCTGTCTCAGTCAATGATGCATCACTTACATCAGTCCTTCTACAAGGTTGCTAAGGAAGTTGGTCCTCACGGACTTCCACTTTCAATGAGAGCTGACTGGAATGACTGTCTGAATCTTTCCTGCTGGTCAGATACACCAGGAGAAAGCTTCCAGACTTATACATCACCTAAGTATGGTGATAAAGGATTTTCAGATGTTGCAGAGTCAATCTTCGTAGCAACACTCTTTACTTATGCTGGACCTGATTATGTTGCACTTTGCAAATATAAGGGTGACGAGAAGGAAGCTGAAGCTGCTCAGGCAGAGATAGATAAGATGAAGGAAACAATTAAGAAATACGGCTGGGATGGTGAATGGTTCATTAGAGCTTATGATGATCTTGGACGTAAGGTTGGTTCTAAAGAATGTGAAGAAGGTAAGATCTTCATTGAGCCACAGGGCTTTGGTATCATGTCTGATATTGGTAAAGAAGAAGGCTGGGCTGAGAAGGTTATCAATGCAGTAGAAGAAAGACTTGGATGCAAATATGGTCTTGTACTTAATAATCCTGCTTTCACAAAGTACTACATTGAGTATGGTGAGATTTCTACATATCCTGCTGGATATAAAGAGAATGCTGGTGTATTCTGCCATAATAATGCATGGATGATCTGTGCTGCTGCATATGCTGGACAGGGTGATAAGGCCTTTGACTGGTATTCACGTATAGCTCCTGCATTCCTTGAGGATATTTCAGATCTTCATAGAACAGAGCCTTATGTATATGCACAGATGGTTGCAGGAAAGGATGCAGGTCGTCAGGGCGAGGCTAAGAACTCATGGCTTACAGGAACAGCAGCCTGGAACTTTGTGGCAATCAGCCAGTATATTATAGGTGTTACACCTGACTGGAATGGACTTAAGGTTGATCCATCAATTCCAAGTGCATGGGATGGATTTAAAGCAGTTCGTCAGTTCCGTGGAGATACATATGAAATCAACGTTAAGAATCCAGATCATGTATGTAAAGGGGTTGTATCACTTACAGTAGATGGCAAAGAAGTTGAAGGAAATGTAATTCCAGTTGCCGGAGATGGACAGGTACATAAGGTAGAAGTAGTACTTGGATAATTATTGAAAATATAATATAAAAAATCAGGTGACGCCTTAAGCTTAAGTGATAATCTTAAGACGTCACCTTTTTAAGTTATGCTTCCACATTAACAGGTGGATATGAATTTCAAAAGTCTATAAAAAAGAAAAAGACGCTTTCTTGAAGCATCTTTTTCTTTCACACTATTTAAATTCTTAAGGAAACTTATCTCCTTGAGCTGATATTATAATACCACAGTATTTAAATAATGTGTTTAACATACTTTTAAATAATTATGAACGAACTGTAAACATTTTAATTATTTTTCGATAAAATAATTAAAATTATAATAAAAATCGCAAATATTTGAAATTTTATTCTTCAACACCCAGTTCTTTGAGAATTTTTATAAGATCCTCTACGGTTTCGACATCGGTAAGTCTGTCAGATGGCATTTCGATATTGAATTCCTCCTCCAATGCCATTACAAGGTCATATAGATCAAGCGAATCAACTGCAAGGTCATCTTTAAATGCTGTATCCATAGTGATATCTTGTGGCTGAACTGATAAATGTTCCATCATTATCTCAACAAGTTTATCAAATATCATAACTCTGTCCCCTCCATAACAATCTGTATAATTAGTCTCTTAAGAAGAAAATACAGTATAGTAAAAAGGTTGTCAATATAAACTATTTTATTTTGTTTTACTGTAAATATGTTCATATACTGTTTTGCTTTTGCCTGGGGCGAGTTCTTCATATCCGGATTCTTCTTTGGGTAGTGGAAGATTAGGAGCATCGATCATCCAGGTTGATGGTTCAGGGCAGAAATAACCCTTCTCACCGCCATCATTCCAGATGACCCAGAATTTGAAGTTGTTATCTACTTCATAGATTATTGAATTGCCGGTTTTTGTATCAGAAATAATAGCGCCACGGAATGGCAGACCATCTACATCATAGGTCTCACAATTATATACATCATTATCGATTATATGCTTAACAGGAATCATTGAACCGGTTAAGTACTGCCTGTCGTGATTGTCAAGAGACACAAAATCACAGGTTGGAAGATTTCTGAAATTAAGAGGCCATTTATCTCCTATAGTAATGAAGATTCTTGTATCAAGAGGGTTGCCATCAGAAGTAAATGGACCATTAATCGCAGTGTGATTACAGATGCCATAAGGTAGCTGCTTATCTGACTGATTGGTAATAGTAACATCATAGAACATTCCTTCTTCGGTCAGTTTAAAAGTAAACTGAGCTTTAAACTTCAAAGGAAATGTTTCAAAAAATGGATCATTTTCATCATAGACATATTCGGTTTTTACAATCGCTTCATCTTCGGTTGCTGAAACTGATGTAATAGTATGCTCTCTCTTATGAAGAAATCCATGTAATGCATTATGGCCTTCTTTATCAACAATAGGAAATGTATAAGTGGCATCGCTTGTTTTAAGTATTCCATCCTTCAGACGGTTTGGATAGAGAAGTGTTGGGAAACCATAAACCTCTGCGCTGGCTTTAAGCTCTTCTATTGAAAGATTCTCGTCAAAACGGAAGAAGTTGATGTCATTTTCGACATCCTTCATATACATGATATTACTTCCATTGAAAGGTGCGACCTTTGCAACATAACGTCCTACTTTAAGAACAACGATATCTTTTTCTTTATATTTTTCGATTTTAGCACTTGCGGACATAATAATTCTCCTTGATTCCTGCAATCATTTCTGATTACTGCTAAATAATTTCTTTTATTCTTTGAATTCTGCGCTTATATCTTAAGAAAGCTTTGCACTAAGCTTAGCAGCGAGATCAGCTTGTTCATCTGCATCTGGTTCCTTCTGAGGCCATCCAATATTGCAACCATCGTTGTCAAATCTTGGGATTATATGAGTATGAAAATGGAAAACAGTCTGGCCTGCTGCAAGACCATTATTCTGAACAATGTTTATACCATCAGCATTTAATTCTTCCTTTATAACAACGGCTATTTTCTTGGCAAGAGGAAGAACCTTAGCGGCTGTTTCATCATCAATAGCATACAGATTATCAAAATGCTGCTTTGGAAGAATAAGACTGTGTCCTTTATTAGCTGGACTGGCATCAAGAATTACAGTAAAATCTTCATCTTCATATATTTTATTAGTTGGAAAAACTCCATTTGCAAGCTTACAGAATATGCAATCATCCTTAGTCATTGTTTAATTCTCCTCTCAATAGGTAATCGATATTTTTTGATTAGTGACGATTATATCATATCAAAGCGCGGATTGCCACTTTACGTTTTTAGTTAAGTGTATATTTTCTTTGATAGTTAATTTGATTTTTACTTAATGTATTGATAAAATATAATAATCAGGTAACTTACTGAACAGTTACTGGATAAAATGTATATGGGGAAATGAGAGGGGGTAATCATGGAGAGCTTTGACTTGTATGATATTCACAGAAATAAAACCGGTAAGACTCTTGAAAGGGGTAACAAGGTTCCTGCCGGATATTATAGACTTGTGGTTCATTCGTGCGTTTTTGGCAGTGATGGAAGGATGCTGATTCAGAGACGTCAGCCCTTTAAAGATGGCTGGTCAGGGATGTGGGATATAACTGCTGGAGGAAGCGCTATTGCAGGAGATTCCAGTCAGACAGCTGCTATGAGAGAACTTCGTGAAGAGGTGGGAATAGATGTGAATCTGGAAAATGTACGCCCTGCTATGACCATTTACTTTGATGGCGGTTTTAATGACATATATACCATCAATATGGATGTGGATATTGATAGCCTGGAGCTTCAGACTTCTGAAGTAGCTGAGGTAAAATGGGCAACTGAGGAAGAAATACTTGAGATGCTTCGCGAAAAGAAATTCGTACTTTATAAAACGTCATTTATCTCTCTTCTTTTCTTCCTGAGAAATCATAATGGTGCATTCACACATAAGGATCCGACTAAAAAACCTAAGTGAAGCAATCCGTATGTCATATGGTGTTAAAAGGTACTTTTGACACCTACATCATAATATTACAGGAAATATATGAATGATTGAAAATAAAGAAAAGCTTGAACGTGTAATACTTGTTGCGGTGGATACCGGAGAATCGGATGTGGAAACCTCCCTGAATGAACTGGGTGAGCTGGCCAGAACTGCTGGTGCAGAGGTTGTGGGAAGAATAACGCAGAAGTTACCATTTCCTAATTCGGCTACCTATATTGGAAGTGGAAAAATCAATGAGCTGATTCAGGAGATTCGTTGGAACGAAGCGACTGGTATCATTACTGATGATGAGCTGAGCCCTTCGCAAATGTATAATCTGTCAAATGAACTTGATATAAAGGTTATGGACAGGACAATGGTAATACTTGATATATTTGCAGCACATGCCAGAACTGCAGAAGGAAAGCTTCAGGTTGAACTGGCACAGCTTCAGTACAGGCTTTCAAGACTAACTGGAAAGGGAACGGCATTATCCAGACTTGGTGGTGGAATCGGAACAAGAGGTCCTGGTGAAAAAAAGCTGGAGCAGGATAGACGTGTTATAAGAAACCGCGTGGCTCAGTTAAGAAAAGAGCTTGCTGAAGTGGTTGAACATAGAGAACTGACAAGGCGTGACAGGATAAAAGGAAGAACGCCGGTTTTCGCTATAGTTGGCTATACAAATGTTGGAAAATCAACATTGCTCAATACTTTGACCGGAGCTGAAATTCTTGCTGAAGATAAACTTTTTGCAACACTTGATACAACCACCAGAGTATATGAATATAAGAGCGGTAAGGGTAAACAGAAGATTCTGATGACTGATACTGTCGGATTCATTAGAAAGCTTCCGCATAATCTTATAGATGCATTCAGGAGTACACTTGAAGAGGCAAAATATGCAGATTATATTATTCATGTTGTAGATGCGTCAAGCTCTGACAGGGTTCAGGAGATGAAGGTTGCTTATGAGACTCTGGACATGCTAGGCATAACAAATGACATAAGTGGGGCTACTGGTAAGAAAGTAATTACATTGTTTAATAAGATAGACAAGCTTGAAAATCCTGATGACAGGCTTGGGCTGATTGATAAACGGGCGGTGAAGACTGTTCAGATTTCAGCCAAAATGGGGACAGGTCTGGATGATATCAGGATGGCTATAGATGAACTTCTGAGAGAAGATAGACAGCTGATTGAGAAGCTGATTCCTTATTCTGAGATGTCAGAGGTTCAGAGAATAAAAGAATATGGGGAAGTAGTTGAAGAAGAGTATTTGGAAGAGGGCATAAGGATTAAGGCTTATTTATAACATTATTATAAGAATCACATATATAGTTTAAAACACACTAAGATTTTATAGATTTATAGTCGGTCGTTTCAGTTTGTAATGCTGCTCGGCTTTAACTCGTAAAAATGCCTTTGAATAATAAAAGGAAGGCATTTTTACTCAGACAAATCCGCAATAGTGCTCGATTCAAAGAATCGAGCATCCTGCTCTTAGCAGGATACATTCTGCGAAGCAGAATCATGACTTCGAAGAAGGCATGCAATCATGCAAAGCATGATTGGTACTCGCAGCTTACAAATAATGAAACTCCCTCCTTAAATCTAAATAAAATCTCGTTACCGTTTTATACTATATATGTGATTCATAAGTAACCATGTGGGGGGTTAGTAATTAACTACATTTGCGAATATTTTGGGGATGTTTGCTGTCAGGGAATGTGAAAGGGGTACAATCAATATGGTAGAAATGAAGAAAAAGGAAAAGCTTGTTAATATTATAATGGCGGTGATCATGTCTGCGGTAATGGGAATCACATTTGCACTCATAGCAAGAAAAAGTTCTACTCCACAGGCACTGCAGTCCATGCCGCCATTACCAGTGATGCTTATTAGCAGTCTAGTTGAATCAATAATCGTGGGAATTATTGTTACACTGGTAATACCTATGGGCAGAATGGGACGTTCTCTCGCAGAAAAGTTTGATGCAACGCCACCATCACTTAAGTTTAATCTGATAAACAGCATTCCATTTGCGGTAATAAATGCGGTTTTAGTAAGTGCTATATGCAGCTTTATCAGTATAGCTCAGTCTCATTCTCATATGGTGAAAAGTGGTATGCCTGCTGATATAGTTCCTCCGCTTTTTATAATGTGGTTTGGAAGTTGGATAAAAACACTGCCTCTATCAATAGTAGTAAGCTATGTGATAGCAATAATAATAGCTCCTTTTGTTATAAAAGCGGTTGGACTTGGCGGACCACCGGAAGGTGCACCTGGCAGACCACCAGTTGAAAAATAGTTATATAAAAAAGACACGTCTTGTGACGTGAGTCCTCTGTTACCTGGAAAAAGTTGTTTTATATATGCATTTTATATGATAAAATGTGATGGAAATTGATTATTTGCGTTTGGGGAGGTATATATGGAGGAAAAGAGACCTTTTGTTCCATGGGACGTTATGAACAGCTTTATGATAGACGCATTTAAAGGCTATGGGGTGCCTGAAGAAGATGCGAAAATCTGTGCAGATGTTCTGCTGGAATCTGATAGACGTGGTATAGAAAGTCATGGCTGTAATCGTTTCAAACCTATTTATATAGACCGAATAAAAAAAGGAACATTGCTTCCTGTTACAAAGGTTGAGATTCTTAAAGAAACACCAACTACTCTTGTTATGGATGCTCATGATGGAATGGGGATGGTAGCAAGCTACCAGATGATGAAGAAGCTTATTGAAAAGGCTAAAACCTATGGAATGGCTGGAGGAGCTATAAGGAATTCAACTCATTACGGGATAGCTGGTTACTGGACATCAATGGCTAGTAAAGAAGGCATGGTTGGCATAACCGGAACTAATGCACGACCATCTATTGCACCTACCTTTGGCGTGGAAAATATGCTGGGAACCAATCCACTTACATTTTCTATACCAACTGATGAAGATTTTGACTTCTGTCTAGATTGTGCAACTTCTATAGTTCAGAGAGGCAGGATAGAATATTATGCAAGAGAAGGCAGACCTACTCCTGCTGGAACTGTTATTTCGGAAACTGGTGAACCACTGACTGATAGTGAAGAAATACTTAAGGCGCTTGTGGATGGAACAGCAGCACTTGCTCCATTGGGAGGAATAGGTGAGGAGCTGGCTGGTTATAAGGGCTATGGATATGCCAGTGTTGTAGAGATTTTATCTGCAGCTCTATCAGGTGGTAAATTCATGAAGGCACTTACCGGAGTGGATGAAAATGGCAGTCCGAGAATGTACAGTCTGGGACATTTCTTCTTTGTTGTTGATACAGAAGCATTTATGGGAAGACAGGAATTTGAGAAGATAGCCGGAGAGATATGCCGAGATCTTAGAAATTCAAAAAAGGCACCTGGAAATGACAGAATTTATACAGCAGGTGAAAAGGAACATGATACCTGGCTGTTCAGGAAAGATAAGGGAGTTCCTGTGGGGGACGGAGTTCAGAAGGATTTGATATCTGTAAGGGATGAATTGGGACTTTCTTATACATTTGATTTTGAAAAAATATAAAAGTATTTATGAGGTATGAAAAATGTCGGGAACACCGGAATATATTGAGGATTATCTTAGGATAATTAAAAATGAATTAAAGAGTAAGTATGGCCTTACAGAGGAACAGGCTGCCAAGGCGGTTTACAAATCCGCGGTAAGAAGCATTTTGTGTGGCGATAATGAGGAAATGCGCCGCTATCAGATGCATAAATCTCTTTCGGAAACAACTCTGGACATATACAGGCAGTATAAAAATGTAGGCCTTCATACGTCCTCCAGAAACGGAGAGGATGAGGTTGAGAAAATTAATGATGTGCAGGCTATAGAGCATGTCAGAGACAAGCATAAGGAAAGTGTATCAACCCTGCAGGATATCCCACTTCCTCTTGCAGACGAGTAAGTAAACGTGGTGAAATCAGTTGAAAAAAGACTGAAGAATACTGGGGAGGATAGACGAAAAGGGGCAAATGGAAGATAAAAGATATGCAGTACTTATAGATTCAGATAATATTTCTTCAAAATACATTACTAGTATTCTTGATGAGATGACTAAATATGGAGTTGTAACCTATAAAAGAATATATGGAGACTGGACATCTACTCAGGCAAATAAATGGAAGAAGGAACTTATGGAGAATTCCATAACGCCTATTCAACAGTTCAGAAATACAGTTGGAAAAAATGCTACTGATTCCACGCTTATTATTGATGCAATGGACATCTTATATACGGAAAGTGTTGATGGCTTCTGTATTGTGTCCAGTGATGGTGACTTTACAAGACTTGCCAGCAGACTTAGAGAATCAGGTATGCATGTAATTGGAATGGGAGAAAATAAGACTCCTAGGTCCTTTAGAGCCGCATGTACGGTATTTACTGATCTTGAACTTCTGCTTGATCAGAGTGTGGATGATGTTACTGATACTAAGAGCGGTTCGAAAAACAGAAAGAAAAAGAAGGCTGAAAATATCATTCCTCAGAAGACTATAGAAAATGATATTATTGAGATTATAACTGAAAATGATAACCGCGGAAAAGAAACTGGACTGGGAGAAATAGGTAGTCGTCTTCAGAAAAAGTATTCTGATTTTGATGTTCGTAACTATGGTTATAGTTCACTTTCAACCTTTATCGATGAAACCGCGGGTTTTGAGGTAAAGAAAAAGGACAGTACAGTTTTTGTTGCTATTCATTCTGACAAAGATATGAAAAGAAAAGTTAAAAAATTTGCAGTTGATACTGTAGCTGAGGCTGGAACGAAGGGAATTGAACTTGGACATCTAGGTCAGAAAATACATGATGAATTTCCACATTTCAATGTTAGAGAATTCGGATATTCTACATTGTCCAAATTTATATTTGGAATAAAAGATCTGAAGGTTGAAAACACAGGAAATAATAATATCAAGGTATTCATCAGATGAGTGATTCGTTAAAATTTGATATTTGGCTAAAATAGTGGCGTTTGGGTAATTGCGCTAATGGTTTAGGCATTCTTATATTTTTTTTGTATATTTTGCATAAAAGCTATTGTAATTTTATTTCTTTTATGTTAATATATATTCAGTTGAGTGATAGAACTCACATAAGAATGAATTTTAGTGTTTTATCATAATTTTTCCTCCAAAAATCCAGAAGCCAAGTGGGGTATGGCTTCTGGATTTTTATCGTTGTGCTGAAAAGTTTAATAGACATCGTAAATAAATAAAAAAGGAAACAGGTAAAAATGAAAGGTACAGATATAAAGAAAATAGGAATATTTGACTCGGGCATAGGAGGAGTATCTGTACTTCATGAAGCTTATCACAGATTACCAGAGCAGGAATATATATTTTATGCTGATGTTGATCATGTTCCCTATGGCATTAAGACACCTGAGCAAATAATAGGATATGTGGATGAAATAGTTTCTGAACTGATAAATATGGATACAGATGCTATAGTGATTGCCTGTAATACAGCTACATCGGTTGCAGCGGAATACGTCAGGTCAAAGTATAGTATTCCAATCATAGGCATGGAACCTGCGGTGAAACCAGCAGTAGAAGCTGCGGTGAATTCCTGTGGAAGAGTACTTGTTATGGCAACTCCCGTTACTATCAGGGAACAGAAGCTGCAAAAGCTTCTTGAAAGAGTTGATAAGTCCCATATGGTGGATCTTCTGCCGATGCCTGAGCTGGTCAGATTTGCAGAAAATGGAATATTTGATGGGGATGAAGTTGATTCGTATATAAGTAAGCAATTATGCAGCTATGACATTGACAAAATTACAGAAGTGGTTTTGGGGTGTACTCATTTTAATTATTTTAAACCAGCAATTAAAAAGGCGTTTCAGAGTGGCTTGAGCGAAAATGTTCCTGTTTTGGTAGATGGAAATTCAGGAACAGTAAAACATCTCGCAGAGGTTCTTGGAATTAAAACGACTGAATCTGAAGGTGAAGTAGGTAGCAGGACAACCTACTTGCTTTCAGGGCGCCCTGCGAAGGAAGAAGAACTCGAAAAGTTTGTCTTGCTTCATGATCGACTTGAGGCAGTCCGTGGACTATAAAAAGAAAACATTTAGTTTTCTCAACGAAGTATATAAATTCCATAAATTTGTTTTGAGTGGAGGTGAATAGTCTATGAATCATAAAAAGATTGATGTATTTAATTACAGTAACCTAAAAGGAATTATTTCAATAATTCTGTCTCTTTTTATTTTACTTTCATTGTTCCCCTTTGATTCCTTTGCAGCTTCATCTGATATAGTTGTTAAAGGAAAGTATTATGATTCTGCGGTTGAAAAAACCTTAATGGCATCAGCTACTTACAGTGATGGATATTTTGATAAAAAATCAACCAAGCTTCAGAGTGGCCTGGCAAAGCTCAGTATTCTTGCCAGTTCTTCTACATATAAAGCTTCATATGCCACAAGCCTTATGAAAAAATGTGGATATAAATCTGAATCAAAAACTAAGAAGGTTACTGCGAAGGATAACGATCATGTTTCTTATGTGATCGGCCATAAGAAGTCTGGCAAAAAGACTATTGTTGCAGTCTGGGTTAGAGGAACAAGTGGAAATTATGAGTGGGTAAGTAATTTCAATGTTGGAAATGGAAAAACTCATGAGGGCTTTTCAAAAGCAGAGGCAGAGCTTAACTCAGCGCTCAAAAAATATATAAAAAAGAATAAGATTAAAGGGGATGTAAGATTTTGGCTGACTGGCCATAGCCGTGGTGGTGCAGTTGCGAATCTTCTGGCAGTCCGCCTCAATAAAAGCTATGGAAAATCCAAAGTGTATGCATATACATTTGCAACTCCGAGAGTATCCACAGCTGCCAAATCTAAAGGCTATGAAAATATTTATAATTTCATTAATTCTGGTGATTTTGTTACAGAAGTGGCACCATCTGCCTGGAAATACAAAAGATATGGGAAGGATATAATATTATCCTCTAATAAGCTGGGTGGAATGAAAAAGACTTTTAAGAATAAAAGTGGTGAAGATTACGAAGGATATACGGAAGCCCAGAAAAAAGCGTTGCTAAAGGCTTTTATAAGCTATTGTGGTAAGAACGTAAACGCTTATTATACTAAGAAAACATATACGACAAAGCCATCATTCTTCTTTGGTACAGGTGGTGAGACTTTTGAAGCTTCTCCTGCAGATTTCTGTCAGAAGGGTATAGGATATATGTTTGCCGGTAATACGGCAGAAGGACTTGCATATGCACTAAAGATAGGCAATTGCGATAGCAAGGCACAGAATGTGATTTCTATAATGTTTGCTAATGGTGGTCTGAGCAGTGGGCTTGCACATGCACACTGCCCGACAACATATATCAGCTGGTTGAATGCTATGTATTAAGTGGTTGCAGTATATCTGTTCCAGAGAGAGTAAGCCATTTCTTCAGCCTCACTCATGTTGTTGAATCTGCTGGTGAATTCTGGACTCCTGTATCCGCAGTTAGCACAGCAACAGTAAACAGATATTCGATCATTACCTGAATCGTACATTTGCACGATATCACTTTTGAATTCAATCATTGTGCTTCCACATGCTTTACATGGATTTGTTCTCATCATTCTTTCAGTTGAAACCATAGTATAATACCTCAAAATATAATATCTATTTGGTCTGATGATATGACCAAAGAATATTATAGCATTACATGAAAACTATTTCCATAGAAATTGATATTCTGAGTTAACTGTGAATAGTAACAAGCAATGAGAAGAATGAAAAGAAAAGAGTAAAATATATAGTAGAACAAATAGGCAAAATAAATAAGTAAATAAGAAAAATAAATTTGTAAAAAAGTTGGGTTAGTTATGAAAAATGATGAACTAATAATTGGTGGGATTAAATTTCAATCGAGGTTTTTTCTTGGATCAGGAAAAACAGCTAAGTACTCAAAAGAATTGATTCAGTCTGCCGTTGAAGATGCAAAAACGGAGCTGATTTCTATTGCAATTAAAACTCTGGGGCAAGAGGATAATGCAATCCAGTATATTCCAGAGGGAGTTAAGATACTTCCCAATACGCTTGGAGCAACAAATTCCGAGGAGGCGGTTTCTATGGCAAGAAGAGCCAGGGAAAAGGGGCTTGGAGATATGGTTAAAATTGAAATTGTGAATGATTCCAAATACCTGCTTCCAGATAATAAGGAAACAATAATTGCCACGGAAATACTGGCTAAGGATGGTTTTATTGTAATGCCATATATTTACCCTAGTCTTTCACTATGCAGACAACTCTATAATGCTGGGGCATCAGCTCTTATGCCGCTCGCTTCGACAAGTGGCTCTAATAAAGGACTTGCTACAAGAGATTTTATTCAGGCTATTTTGAAAGAAATACCTCTTCCAGTAGTTGTAGATGCAGGAATAGGACATCCGTCTCAGGCATGTGAAGCAATGGAAATGGGATGTGCTGCGGTTATGGCAAATACTGCTCTTGCTACGGCAGGAAACCTGCCTTTAATGGCTCAGGCTTTCAGACTGGCAATCATAGCGGGAAGAGATGCGTATCTTTCGAGTATTCTATGAAAAGAGTCAGAAAATGGACGATAAAAAAAATATCAAAAATGATTATTCTCAGGGCTACGTGGCTCGAAGAAATGTTTTTATAAAAAATTTGGTTACAATACTTGTATTTTGCGTAGTTTATATACTTATATGCAGGTTTACTGACATCAGAATTCCTTGTATATTTCATAAACTTACTCATCTCAAATGTCCAGGCTGTGGAATGACGAGAGCTATTATAAACTGTACGCATTTCAGATTCAGAGAAGCATTTGAAGAAAATATGCTTTTGTTTATTGTATGTCCTCCGCTTATGATTATTGTTCTGATTTCTGAAATCAGGTATATCAGAACAAATAGCATAAAGATGACGATACCTGAACTGGTTGTACTAGTAATACTTTTTATAGTAACCATTTGTTACACCGTGATCAGAAACATCTGATATCATTGAAACTATTGAATGGAGATAAGATTCATATGATTAAGAATTATGACAAAAGAAAAAAATGTATATTATTACTGCTGACTATGGCGTATATTCTGGTGTTCTTTATTGTAAGCTCGGAGAGCGCTGAAGCTGCAAACACATTCAACACTCCTTCAGGGCAGTATTTTTCTGATGAAGTGGTTACTGAAAAACAGGGAAGTGCTCTGGGGGGCGTTATGTTTAATGCGGTAGCGTTGTTTGCTAACAACCTGGGCAGCGCCATAGAACCTATATCAATTCTTTTTGTTGAAGCGGTTTTATCTATGTTTGTAAGATATATGCCAGACCAGTTTGGCAAATATTCGGATTATCTGGGAATGATGAACAGCTTTGCCATAAGTATATTTGTTATTGTCATTTTTGTGATACTAAAGATAGGAAAATACATTCCTGTATTAAAAGATGTAATTAAGGAAGTAGATAGCAAAATAGGACTAATATTCAATATTACTATGCCGTTTCTTATGTTCGCATATAGTATTGAACAGGATGAATACAGTCTGCTGGAGCCTATTACAAGTAATGCAGCTGCTATTTCAAATATATTTAGTACGAAATATATTGGTGGGCTTATTCTTTGTATACTTGCCTCAATTATTCTTAGTGTGACTTACTTTATTATGAATACTGTTGTGGGTGCTTTGGATTTCATCATGACTAATATTCCGGTTATAAGGATTATATATGAAACTTCGAAGCCGGTATTTGTAACCCTGATAGTCATTATTTCAATAGTGGCACCATGGCTGTTTATTGCACTGTATATCTTCCTGCTTCTCTGGGCGATAGTTATTTTCAAAGTTGCTTATCCTATAGTGAAATACTACCAGAAGATTTATGTTTATCCGATCTTTAGTGGAAAAGAAAGGAATCTTATCTGTGATGATTCGTTTAAAAAATACTTTGATGCACAGAATAATATAAGCATGTATATTCCGGTATTTGCCAGAACAAACATAAGTCCAAAGATTAAAAACTATGATATGTGTTATCTGGCAGTTGTAAACGGTCAGGTATATCTCGTAAAACCGGGATCTGAGAAGAAACAGGAGATACTTCCTCTGATGTATGATCAATATACTCCTTATAAGATTAGAAATGGAAGACGCTTTATAGAAATATTCATAATGGATGAAAATGCGGTGCAAAAATGGTATAAGCCTGCTCAAAGAAGTATGTCGATTATTATCAGCAGAAAATATAGTAATGAATATGAGTCAATTAAGTCGATGCTGGGATTTGAAGAGGCTGTAATTGAAAATAGCGGGCGTTTTGGCAAGTTGTTTAATTTTTATGCATAAAGAGTTGAAATATGGAAAAAGAAAAAATGCTGAGTAATCCTCAGGAAACTATAAGAGTAATAAAAGAGAATAATTTTACTTTCAGAAAGAGCTATGGACAGAATTTCCTTATTGATTCACATGTGATAGATAAGATAATAGCTGCTGCCGGTATCGATAAGGACACGGAAGTTTTAGAAATAGGCCCTGGTATTGGTACACTAACACAGTACCTTGCAGAAGCGGCCGAAAATGTGGTTGCAGTCGAAATCGATGATAAACTGATACCAATTCTGGAAAAAACTTTGTCAGAATACGATAATGTCCGTATAATCCATGGAGATATTCTGAAACAGGATATTGGAAGTATATTTGAAGGAAGACCATTTAAAATAGTTGCAAATCTTCCGTATTATATAACAACCCCTATAATAATGAGTCTTCTAGAATCTGGTGTTCCTGCTGATTCAATAACAGTTATGATCCAGAAAGAAGTTGCTGACAGAATGAAGGCGTCTCCTGGTTCAAAGGATTATGGGGCATTGTCTCTTGCAGTGCAGTATTATGCAGCCCCATATCTTGCTGCAAATGTACCACCTAACTGTTTTATGCCTCGTCCTAATGTGGGCTCGGCTGTTATAAGGCTTAATAGACTGGAAACACCTCCGGTAAAAACAAACGATCCGGTTCTTATGTTTAAAATAATACGTGCAGCTTTTAACCAGAGAAGAAAGACTCTGGCAAATGCTGTAAAAAATTATGAAGGGCTTTCTTATAGCAGGGAAGAAGTAGAACAGGCTCTGGAACAAATGGGATTAGATGTAAGAGTGAGAGGGGAAGCTCTGGAGCTTAGCCAGTTTGCCGAACTTACGAATCTTCTAGATAAATTACCTGAATAGTTGTGTGATTAAGAGGAGCGTAACTGATTATGAGACTGACCGAGGATGAAAAATATATGAGACAGGCTATCAGACTTGCCCGCAAAGCAGCTGATAATGGTGATGTTCCGATAGGATGTATCATTGTTTATGAAGGGAAAGTAATAGCAAGGGGCTATAATAGGAGAAACAAGGATAAGCAGAGTCTTGCTCATGCAGAACTTATGGCTATAAAAAAAGCATCAAAATATATGGGAGACTGGAGACTTGAGGGGTGCCGTATGTATGTGACACTGGAACCTTGTCAGATGTGTGCAGGGGCAATAGTGCAGTCAAGGATACCTGAAGTTGTGATAGGCTGTATGAATCCTAAAGCGGGATCTGCTGGATCAATAATCAATATACTGGATCATCCGGGGTTTAATCATCAAGTTAAAATCACAAAAGGGATTCTTGAGCAGGAATGCTCAGAAATGCTTAAGAATTTTTTTAAGGATTTAAGAAAGCAACTTGCGGAACAGAAACGGGAGTCTGCTCAATAATTTGTACAATATGCACAAAAATACTTGTAAATTATTTACATAAGCTACTGCAATGGCTCGTTGACGGAAAACACCTTAGAATGGTATAATTTACTTAGTTGCAAAACAACGAATTTAATAGTAGGCAAAGCATGAGAAATTATGTGACGCAAAGCTATAGGGCCTTAAATGATATTTATCTGAAAATTGGATGAAAATCAAATGGTAGCCAGTTGCATTTACGGTGCAGATGGAAACTTCACAGGGAAAGCCGGAAGGTAGACCAGGAGAAGATAACCGGAAAAATATCCGTGAATCATATGGAGGGTGAGCGTCATATAAAGATATGGCGCTTTTTAATTTGTAAATGAGCTTAGCCATATTGAGATGAGTAAAAACTACTTTCTTATGATTAAGGTGATGATTATGAATAAATCCGGTATAAACAGGAATTTAATAGTTTTTGCCATAGCACTGATAGGGATTTTTTTGGTGCCGGTAAATAATATTGGTTCTGTTTATGCAGATGGAAATTCATTGATTTCAACTCAAGGTAGCGAATCCTTTACGGATCTGAATGCAGCAGCTATCTATCTCAGAAAACAGATGATTGCCAGAAATACAGAGGTTTTGATTACATATAAACTTCCTCAGAAGTATAGTTATGAGTATGATAAATCAGTTTCGCAAGATGTAGCGGCTAATGATGCTGCAGATAAGCTGGGAGGTATTATCTCTAAGAATATTTTGAATAATGCGCTGAAACATACTGGCATTGCTGAAGAAGGCGATTACCTTGTAAATTCCATGATGGGAAGTAAAACTAGTTGTTCATGTGAGTACGTTCCTACATCAATGGATAATAACACAGGTAAGTATAGTATAGAAATTAAGGGAAAAATATCGATTACATATTATTTCAAGTTTTATACTGATGCTTCTAAGGAAAAAGTATTTAAGGCAAAAGCAGCATCTGTGATATCAGATCTTAATCTGACAGGAAAGAGTGAGTATGAGAAGGTACAGGCTATATATTCATATATTGCAAAGAACATCACTTATGATCATAAGAACTTAAACAATGATGCTTATACATTAAAGCAGAGTGCTTATGCTGCTCTGGTGAACCAGACTGCAGTGTGTCAGGGTTATTCATCACTATTTTATTACATGGCTTTATCAGCAGGGCTGGATAGCAGAATTGTAGTTGGAAAGTCTGTTAATGCTGAAGGCAATGTAGAAGCTCATGCATGGAATGTCGTAAGAATTGGGAGTTCGTATTACTATGTAGATAGTACATGGGATGCCGGAAGACAGTATTATGATTATTTTCTTCAGGGTAAGAACTTCGAAGGACATTCGGATGCCTGCATAGAAGATATGGGAGTTGAAAAGACTCCGGAGAGTGTTGTAAGCTTGGCAGCCTCTTCGTATTATTCGGGCATTAGTAAGAAAGCAATTGACAAAGCAGATGTTGTAGGAAATGGATATTTTACAAACGACAAGTTGTATGTAAATGTCGTAGTTACCTTAAATGGTAAAGCTTTGGTTAAAGGATTTGATTATAAGGTTCAGTTCGGTACGTACAATGGCAGCCTTGGGATTTGTTCCGTGAAGATCATAGGACTTGGACTCTATGAATCATCAATAAATAAGGATATTGAGATTGTACGGGCGAAGGGAGATGTGTCATCCTTTAGCAATCAGGATACTATAGTAGTTGTTGTAACTGCAGCAAACGGTTCGGTCGCAGATTCATCCGATAATACAGAGCTACAGGATAAAGATAAGTCACCGGATAAGTCACCGGATAAGACAAAGAGTGGCAAATCGTTGAAGTCAGATGTAAATCTGGTAAAAGTTGGAAAAACCTTTAATTCTGGATCCTTTACTTACAAGATCAGTAAAGTTGGATCTTCTCCATTAGTTGTTTTAGTAACTGCAAAGAAGGGCATTAAATCAGCGGTAGTGCCTGATACAGTTAAATATCAGGGGAAAGTATTTAAGGTTACTGGCATTGGTAAGAATGTATTTAAAGGTAATAAGAAGCTGAAAAAAGTAATAATTGGAAAGAATGTAAAAACCATAGAGGCAAATGCATTCGCTGGTTGCAGCAAATTAAAAACTATTACCTTTAAGGGTACAGCTGTTAAAAAGATTGGTTCAAAAGCTTTTAAGGGAACCGGAATAGATGCAAAGGTAACTGTTCCTAAGAAGACATTTGCAAAGTATAAGAAAATGCTTCTAAAAGGAGGTCTTAGTAAGAAGGCAATTGTAAAGAAATAGGTGCTTTTGCAAAAAAAGTTTATGATTGCATATAAAAATCCTAAGAGCCAAAATAATGGGGATGGAACTTAGGAAAAAAATAGAATATGTAAGGGGTTACTCGTATGTAACAGGGAACAGGAGTCGGAAATGGAACGTGAACGACTCCTGTTTCTGATTTCTTTTTGCTTGACTGTGAGCAACTTCTTTTATATACTAATGTAGTTGGAATTAACAATTCATATATTATGATGAATTGCTTAATATAAATTTCCACGCAGCCGGGGAGTTAGCGGTGCCCTGAACCTGCAACCCGCTATAGCAGGGGTGATGGCTGGCCTCGAACTGTTTCTTGTGGGGTCTGCCCTTGGTAAGTGACGTTGATATCCAGGTCTTACGCGACAGGAATCTATGAACCGTGTCAGGTTGGGAACAAAGCAGCACTAAGTAGAACCTCTCTGTGCGCCGTGAGGCAGCCTGGATTGAGTTAACTGCCAAGGTAACGCTTGTTTGAGCTTTGCAAAGTCAGCCGCGTGGTTAAAAAAAATGATAACCGAAAAATAAACGTAGAAACTTAAAAAATAAAAATAGTGGCATTATTTTTCAGAAAGTGTTATTATATATAGGATATTGATAAACGTATTTGTTATTTTGCATATTTGTTGTTTTGTCAATTTTTGTTTTATGTGGTGTTGTAGCTTTTGACAGATGATGGGGAGTAAAACAAGTAAGCAAAATATTAATTTTAAGAATGTAGGGGTTTGTTGAGAATGGATTACTCAGAAGTAATTGAATTTGTAAAGAAAAAAACTTCTGAAAATACTGAGTCAGGAAAGTATCCTTTTAGAAATAGTTATGAGCATACTATGAGGGTATATAGATGGGCCATTCGTCTCCAGGCTAAACTGGGTGGAGATTTAGATGTTATTGTTCTGGCTGCATTACTTCATGATGTAGGCTGGGAGAATGGCAAACCGAGTAGTGAAAGAAGTGCTGAAATAGCTGTTGAATATTTGGATAGCATAGATGTGGCACCTGAAATGATCGTCAAGGTTGGAGAGATTATTATGGTGCATGACGACAAAGAAACTGATAAAGATCTTTCTTTGGAATGTCGTATAGTTATGGATGCTGATTTCCTTGATGAATTCGGTGCTGTTGGAATAATGTCTGATTGTATGATGGTAGCGCTTGAAGATGAGGCAAGCTATAAGAGAGCGTACTACCAGATTAAAGGATGTTACAGAGATCTGAAGAATAAATCCGCATTATGCAAGACTGAGACCGGACGAACTGAGTTCATGAAGCGTTTGCAGATGATGGAAAGTTTCATTTTCCAGTTGGAGAGAGAATTATTCTGATGATAAACAGTCAGATATTATGAAAAATTATAAGTCATATCAAAAGGAGTGTGTGTGAGATGGCAAATAAAATAGCGCGAATAGTCTTTGGTATTATTCTTGTAGTTGGATTAGTTATTGGTATCTATTTTGTTCTTCCAGGAAGATATAAGAATCCGATAACAGCCAAGTTACAGAGTTCAACAGATGCTAATTATAATCTTATAGTTAATAAGGTAAAGGCAACAACAGTTCCTAAGAACAAGAAGAAAACTTATGATGCTGTCATGAATAAAGCAACTAAGGATTTTGCCTGGACAATTAAGAAGATTTCAGTAAATGATGCTGGTGATGGTACTTATGAAGTTTATGGCGATGGATATGATACAGATATATCTTATCAGGATAATATGAGTGATGATAATATTATCAATCATACGAAAGCACATGTTCGAATAATGTTTAAGGTTGAAAAGAAGGGTACTGAGTTAACAGTTGATAAAAAGGAAGTTAAAGCTGGAGAGAAGCTTTATCCTTCTAAAATAGAAGTTGATACATATTCGTTCTATAAATCAGATAAAACAACATATTATCAGGATATTCTTAATGGACTTAGTAAGGCAGTAAACTAGTTTTTGGGTGAAATATCTGATAAAAATAGCGTTCAGTTTTTAAATGATAATGTAAAAGGGCAACAGTTGAGGAGTTTTCATCTGTTACCCTTTTTATTTATGTAAGACTATCAATTATTTCTGTGATGCATTTTATAGAATCACTGCTTCCGGCACTGTTCATGGCCGTAACGTAGCTGTTACTGTTTTCAGCTACCTTTTTTATTGCAGTAAGAAGAGTTTCTTTACTGAGCTGCTC
>JAILEL010000125.1 GCA_024687845.1 Eubacterium sp. | reverse complement strand
TCATGCATGATGAAAAACTGTGAACCTGCACTGTTTGGCATCATGGAACGAGCCATTGAGAGAACACCAACGGTATGCTTAAGATCGTTCTTGAAACCATTTGATGCAAACTCGCCTTTGATACTGTATCCTGGTCCACCAGTTCCTCGTCCGTCAGGATCTCCACCCTGAATCATGAATCCCGGAATGACACGGTGGAATATAACACCATTATAGAATCCCTTTTTTACAAGAGAAATAAAGTTATTTACTGTGTTAGGAGCAATCTCAGGATAAAGTTCAGCCTTGATAACTCCGCCGTCCTCCATAGTAATGGTAACAACTGGATTAGCCATTTATTAGTTCCTCGCTTTCTTTTTTGGATTAATAAATATCCTATCAGATGGTTCCTTTGATTTTAGTCAATGCCGATTAACAGTAGGAAAAGAACCATTCTAGGTCGGATATAGATAGTAGTCTTTCTTGCACAGAAGTAACAAGAATCTTTCTAATTATAGCCTAAATTCCTACATTATTCCAGTAAATAAATTAGTGCATTTTATATCTTGATAGGTTATACTGTATTTGTTCGCCCTAAACCGGATTGTTCTTTGTTAGATTATACAAAGGACTGATTTGGGAGATATTTTTTACGATGGGTGATAGTAGACAAGGTGAGGTTTCTTAATGGAAGCAAGACTTAGAAATGTTTTTACATTCAGGAGGATTAAAATGGAGAATGTATCGTTAAAGGAAGAAATCGGGAAGACTTCTTATCCCGGAAGAGGCATTGTAATCGGACTTACCCCTGATGGAAAAAAGGCTGCTATAGCTTATTTTATCATGGGACGTTCATCCAACAGCAGAAACAGAGTTTTTGTTGAAGATGGTCAGGGTATCAGAACAGAGGCTTTTGATCCATCAAAGCTTGAAGACCCAAGCCTTATCATTTATGCGCCAGTTAGAGTGCTGGGAACTGATACAATAGTAACAAATGGTGATCAGACTGATACAATCTATGATCTGATGACAGATGGAAGAACCTTTGAACAGTCTCTCAGAACAAGAGAATTTGAGCCGGATGGACCGAATTATACTCCACGTATTTCTGGTATTGTACACATGAATGTTGATACAGATACTGAGACAGCAAGTGTATCAGAACGATTTGTGACTTCAACAAGCAGGGATTGCATTTACAGCTATGAAATGTCTATACTTAAAAGTAACAATGGTAATCCTTCAGCATGTAACAGATATACATTCTCATATGATGTTCCTCTTGCAGGAGAAGGACATTTTATACATACATATATGGGTGATGGCGAGCCACTTCCTAGCTTTGAAGGTGAGCCTACCCCTGTCAAGATAGATACAGATGATTTGGATGAATTTACTAATACTGTATGGAATGCACTAAATGAAGATAACAAGGTTTCACTTTTTACCAGATTTATTGATATTGAGACAGGCAATGCTGATACAAGAATTGTAAATAAGAACGTAAAGGCATAATTTTATTTGAAAATATCGAGAGCAAGAAAATAAGGAGAATAAGATGAACGAATTAGAGCTTAAGTATGGATGTAACCCTAATCAGAAGCCTTCAAGAGTTTATATGAAGGATGGAAGTGATCTTCCATTTACAGTTGTTAACGGAAAACCTGGATATATTAACCTCCTTGACGCATTTAACGGATATCAGCTCGTTAAGGAGCTTAAGAAGGCTACTGGCCTTCCTGCTGCTACTTCTTTTAAGCATGTATCTCCTGCAGGTGCTGCAGTAGGTCTTGAGCTTACAGATGTAGAAAAAAAGATTTACTGGGTTGATGATATGGGAGACCTTAGTCCACTTGCATGTGCTTATGCAAGAGCAAGAGGAGCAGATAGAATGTCATCATTTGGTGATTTCATTTCACTTTCTGATATTTGTGATGCAGATACTGCAAAGCTTGTTAAGAGAGAGGTGTCAGACGGAATCGTTGCTCCTGGATATACAGATGAAGCTCTTGAGATATTAAAAGCTAAGAAAAACGGAAACTACTGCATTATCCAGATTGATCCGGATTATGTACCAGCTCCATTAGAGACTAAGGATGTGTATGGTGTTACATTTGAGCAGGGAAGAAATGAACTTGTTATTGATGAAGATTTCTTCTCAAATGTAGTTACAGAAGCTAAGGATATTCCTGAGTCAGCAAAGATTGATCTTGCAATATCAATGATTACTCTTAAATATACACAGTCTAACTCAGTGTGCTATGTTAAGAATGGTGCAGCTATCGGTATTGGAGCAGGACAGCAGTCACGTATCCACTGCACAAGACTTGCTGGCGATAAGGCTGATAAATGGTTCCTTCGCCAGTCACCACAGGTTCTGAACCTTCCTTTTAAGGCTGATATAAGAAGAGCTGACAGAGACAATACAATAGACGTTTATATCAGCAATACTCCTGAGGATGTTATAGGTGAGGGAGAGTGGCAGAAATATTTCACAGAGCAGCCAGCAGAGTTTACAAGAGAAGAGCAGAAGGCATGGCTTGCAAAGAACACAGGCGTTTGTGTAGGTTCCGATGCATTCTTCCCATTTGGTGATAATGTTGAGAGAGCACATAGAAGTGGAGTTCAGTACATCGCTCAGCCAGGTGGATCAATCAGAGATGATAATGTTATAGAGACTTGCAATAAATATGGAATAGTAATGTGCTTCACAGGAATCAGATTATTCCATCACTAAAATTTTATAAATTTAAAAGTTTTATATAGGTAACATATATATAATTCAGTCCAAAAGAGGATGGCATCCAATATAGATACCATCCTCTTTTTGCTACCTTATATATTCAATTAAGCTATATCAAATATCTTGGATTTGACTATTCTGCTTTGGCTATCGGAATGCCATTTACCTTAAGATCATCCGTTATTTCTATTACAAGACATTTCTTTCCATCTATAATTCGTGTATCTATCATATCCGTATGTTTGCTGCTGACTCTAAGAACCATGTTGGCATTTCTTACTTCCAGATTCTTTATAGGAGCAACGTTATCAGCAAAGAATTTTTCTTCAACCTTTACGGTAGGTGCTGTATGATTCTGACTATTTGAATTATTAGATGCTATAGATTCTGAAACTTCGGCTGTCTCGTCCTTGATTTGAGCGCTGATCTGTTTTTCTCGAATTCGATTTATATCAAACTGATCATTAAACTTCTTATCAAAAGTATCAAGGCGCTCCTGAGAAACACCGCTTTTTTCAAATACATTTCTGAGAGATTCTTTATCTAAAAATACAGTTTCTCCTTCTGATTCCGCTTTTTTATTATTGACTGTTTCTTTAAGATTTTCCTGAATAGAAAAAACAGTTTCGAAGCTGGACTCATTTCCGAGTACATCAGATACAAATTCAGTAAAACCTTCCTTCTGTTGCTTTGAAGGCAGATTGGCTGTTACTCCAAGCACCTTATCGATAAGACCATCCTGCATATAATTTGCATTTCTGCTTGAATAAAGAACGGCCGTTTCATCAGAGCTTCTTTCGTTAAAAGCAGGAAAAAGAAAACCAGTTTCAGGCAGTTCAACCGCGAAAATCTGTCTGAGAGTATGTATCTCGCCAAGATCGTCATCAAAACCTAGTCCCGGTTTTGTAAGTTTCATAGGACAAATACTGCAAAGAATATAGTTATATACTTCGTCAGATGCATCGTCCATTTCTATGCCATCCGTTGTCATGCCAGGAACATCGTAGGACTGATATATCAGAATTATCAGATAATTACCAACATGATTATAGTTTTCGATAACAGTATCATAAAAACTATTGAGTACTGACTCATCCTTCAGCTCAGATTTTCTGAGACTGTTGAGCAATCCTCTGCCATTAGTTACATTTTCTTCATCAGAGTTGATAAATGAAGCATCATATAGATTCTTTCCAGGTGTACCAGATAGAGTTCTTCTGAAGATTTCAAGATATTTATACATTTCCTCTTCAGGAAGGTTCAAAAATGTGCTGTTAAAGGTTTTAACTTTAGCCTTGTCACCATTTACATAGCAGCCTGCCAGCCTTAATATTCCGCAGTCCTGAATAGTATCGTATAGAGACTTGATTTCGTTTATTTCTTTCTTTATCATTATTAAAAGTGTTCCTCTCCATATATATTTAATCTGAGTAAAAATGCACAACTGAATACACTAAATATATGTTTCTTTTATACCGAATATTATATACCCGTCTATATATTGTGATATTTAACAAAAAAGAATTTAAAAAACTTTCTTTTTTGTGAACACTTTTTAAAGCATATGAGTATAATAATACTTGTAACCCCCCAATACATTATATAGTTTTTTGCTACACCCCATAAGTAACAAAATACCTTCTCCAAAAGAGCGTGTCTACCCCGACACGCTCTTTTACTTTCCAGAGTTTATGCGGGTTTGCAGGCTTTTAGCCTTATTTTTTTGACCTTAAAAATGGTTTACATAAACAAGAATATTATGTTTACTTATCAAATTACTTATCAAAATTTTTCAAGTACCAGAAAAAATACTTATCAAATTTACTTTTTTTGGCATGCAAAATCCTGATTTTTCACCTCAATTATTGCTCGATTTTGACTCTACTTATCAAATTTACTTATCAAAAATTTCTCGCAAATCCGCTATTTATCTAAGGTTAGAGGGTGTCAAATCTGGAGAAAAATCTG
>JAILEL010000107.1 GCA_024687845.1 Eubacterium sp. | reverse complement strand
TGATTAATATCATTAAATACAACCTTTGCTCCAACCTCAGCAAATGCTTTAGCATACGCAAATCCAAGACCATAAGAAGCACCAGTAACCCAGGCCACCTTACCAGTAAGAGCAAACTTCTGAAGAAAATCGTACATGATTTTTCCCTCCCTTATAATACTTATTTATTAATTACTAATAAATTACACATGTTTATTCAAGAATCACATATATAGTAAAAAACGATAACGGATTTTATACTATATATGTGATTCTCATAATATGAGTAGTTTTATCCCTCTATTACAGAAGATCCTGATTTCTGACATCGTCCATATCATCGAAATCCTGATTTTCTCCAACCATTCCCCAGATAAAGGTGTAGTTCTGAGATCCACATCCAGAATGAATTGACCAGCTTGGTGATATTACAGCCTGCTCATTTCTCATTACTATATGTCTTGTCTCCTGAGGTTCTCCCATAAAGTGCATTACGAATGCATCCTCAGGAATTTCAAAGTAAAGATATACTTCCATTCTTCTATCATGTGTATGACATGGCATTGTATTCCATACACTTCCTGGCTCCAGATGAGTCATACCCATCTCAAGCTGACAGCTTTCAACCTGTCCTGGAAGGATATATTTACAGATTGTTCTATGGTTTGACTGCTCCAGCGAGCCAAGCTCCTTCTTATTTTCAGGCTTGATAATTACCACGCCTTCCTCTGGCTCCCCATCAACCTTTATGAGAACAGTTGGATACTCAGCATGAGCAGGTGCACTGTTGATGTAGAACTTAGGTGGATTTGCAGGATTCAGAGCCTCGAAGGATATATCCTTCTTTCCCATTCCAATATACATTCCATTTCTATGAGCAACCTCATATCTCTTTCCATCAACATTAATGATTCCATCACCACCTATGTTGATGACACCCATTTCTCTTCTCTGAAGAAAATATTCTGCACGAAGTTCATCTCCTGCTTCAAGCTTTAATACCTTATTAACAGGAGTAGCTGCACCAGTAATAATTCTATCAATATGACTGTAAACCAGCTTTATCTCATCCTCGAAGAATACCTTTTCAATCAGAAATTCCTCTCTAAGTCTGTCTGTAGTATAGTTTTTTACATCCCTTGGAGATGCAGCAGTTCTAAGTTCCATAGTATTTTACCTCTTTTCATCTATAGTTTTTTCAATATTTTTTTCAATATTCTTTATCAATATTATTTTATCAATGTTTTTTTCTATCAGGATTTTTTATATCAGTATTTTATATCTATCAATACTTTTCTATCTCTTTACACGAGCTCCAGCTCCACCCATCAGTGCTTCAACCTCTGAACGTGATGCCATAGTTGTATCTCCTGGAGTTGTCATTGCAAGCGCACCATGAGCTGCGCCATAATTAACAGCCTTTTCCGGATCACCAGTCTCCATAAGACCAAAGATAAGTCCTGACGCAAATGAATCTCCGCCGCCTACACGATCCATGATTTCGAGACCATCATACTGAGTAGCCTTATAGATTTCTCCATCAGCCCAGCAGATTGCACTCCAGTCATTTACTGTAGCTGTCTTTACAGTTCTAAGTGTAGTTGCAACTACCTTGAAGTTAGGATAAGTCTTTGCAGCTTCATTTATCATCTTCTTATAACCATCGAGATTTAGTTCCTTTAGGTTTGCGTCATTTCCTTCAATCTCAAATCCAAGACATGCAGTAAAGTCTTCTTCGTTTCCGATCATTACATCAACATATTTTGCTATTTCCTTATTTACTTCCTGTGCCTTCTCCTGTCCGCCGATAGCGCTCCACATAGATGGGCGATAATTAAGGTCATAAGAAACGATAGTTCCATATTTCTTTGCAGTCTTTATTGCTTCAATTACAGTTTCACAGCTTACTTCTGATAAAGCTGCATAGATACCACCTGTGTGAAGCCATCTTACTCCAAGCTCACCAAATATATAATCAAAATCAAAGTCCTCTGCTGTAGCCTTGGAAATAGCTGTATTTGCTCTGTCAGAGCATCCAAGTGCTCCTCTTATACCAAAACCTCTCTCAGTAAAGTTGATTCCATTTCTACAAACACGTCCGAT
>JAILEL010000106.1 GCA_024687845.1 Eubacterium sp. | reverse complement strand
GGATTTTGGAAGTGGCGAAGGAATCACAGCGGATCATTTTGCTAAGGCTAATAAGGTAACAGCCATAGAACCTTGGGATGAAATGCTAAAGGATGCCTGGAAGGATAATGAATATACGCAGATAGTTGGCAGCGTGGAAGCACTTTCTGAATTCAAGGATGATACATTTGATGTGATAATCTGTCACAATGTATTGGAATATATAGATGATAAATCCGAAGTCCTCCGAGAGCTTTCGAGAGTTTTGAAACCTACAGGATATATATCAATCGTAAAGCATAATCGTTATGGCAGAGTTATGCAAATGGCAGTCTTGCTGGATGATTTTGAGAAGGCAAATGCGCTTTTAGATGGAGAAGATTCCACAGCTTCCAAGTTCGGAAAAATCAGATACTACGATGATGAGGATATATTGAAATGGTGTCCTGAGCTGAGCATCGAGAAAACCTATGGTATACGTACATTTTGGGATATGCAGCAAAATCAGGAAAAACATTCTGATGAAAGCTGGCAGGATGAGATGGAAAAACTGGAAATGAGAGTTTCAGAGATAGAGGAGTTTAGAAGTATAGCATTTTTCCATCATCTCATAGTAAAGAAGAAGGAGCTATAACAGGAGATTTAGTCTTTGATTGACTTTCTTAATAAAATATTGTAAGTTTTGTATAAGATTTTATGAAGGAGGAACTTTTGTATGACTACACCTGAGTTTTGCGCATAGCATTGGCTATAGCGATTTAATATATTAAAATGATTTCGTAATAGCCGATGCTCCCTAAAAGAGAAAATATATTTTAGGAGGCGTAAGAATGGGCTATTTGAGAGCGGAAGAGGTACTTCCGCGTGAACTTATTGAGATAATCCAGCAATATACAGATGGAACCAATATCTACATTCCACGTAGGGAAGAAGTTAGAAGTGGCTGGGGTGAGAAAAACCAGACTAGAAAGATACTTCGTGAGAGGAATGAATCAATATATAAGGCTTATCTGTCAGGCTGTAAGATGGCAGAACTATCTGAAAGATTTTGTTTATCAGAGAAAAGTATATGGCGTATTGTTGGACAGGAAAAGAAAAAAGCAGTTTAAGATGGAATCCCCAGGATGTTTTTATCCTGGGGATTTTTGTCTCAAGTTTAAATATATTAAAAGATGAGGTTGTTAGAACATAATAGATAGTATAAATTTTTTGTATAATCAAGAGAGGAATGGAAAACAAATGAGTGAAATAAAATATTATACATTAAGAGAAAAATCAGAATTAAAAGATAGGGCTGCTGAATGGTTCAGTAGTAAGTGGGGTGTGCCGAAGGAAGCGTATCTCGAGTGTATGGAAGCATACCTTAGCTCTGAAATCGAATATGGATGGTATATTGCTATGGATGGTGATAAGTTCGTAGGTGGTCTGGGAGTTATCGAAAATGATTTTCATGACAGGAAAGATCTAAGTCCTAATGTCTGCGCAGTATATACGGAAGAAGATTATCGCTGCCGAGGCATTGCAGGAAATCTATTGAATATGGTAGTAGATGATTTAAAGTCCAAAGGAATATCTCCAGTATATCTTGTAACTGATCATACTGGATTTTATGAGAGATACGGTTGGGAATTCTTCTGTATGGCGCAGGGAGATGATGAGCCTGAGATGACAAGACTATACATTCATCGCTAAATGTAGGGGTGATCTACCTGTAAAGGGTTCGGTATTTGGGAGAAGCATTGGGAGGATGAATTGTAATGAGAATAGAGACAGAGAGAATCATCATACGGTCAATTGAGCGTGGGGATGAGATGGTATTTGCCGAGATGGCGAAGGATGGAAGCCTGCACGATATAGGCTTCGATGAAAATTGTTCAGAATGGATAGCAGATTGGATAGACGAAGCTATCAGCCTTTCAGAAAAAGATGATCCAAGAGCTGATTATATAGCCGATGTTATATGTTTAAAAGAGGATGGAAGAGTAATTGGAAGTGTTGGTACTTCCTATTATGAAGATTTGGATAAAGTAGGAATCGTTTACTTCGTTGGTACTGAGTTTAGACAAAAGGGCTATGTGTCAGAGGCGGTTGAAGCTTATCTTGATTATTTCTTTGATCATTATGACGAAAATGAAATCCGTGCAAATATACGAGATGCAAATGTTCCATCCTGGAAGACTGCGGAAAAGGTCGGATTTGTATTAGAAGAGAAGCGTATGTATAAAGATATAGACGATAGTGAAGAGCAGTTATACAGATTTTACTCAGTAAAAAGATAGAGAGAATTAGTTTTGTAATTATAAAATAGTTAAGTCTTGTAAATGAAATGTTTACAGGACTTTTTTAATTCATAGGAAATAAATGTTCACTGTAATAAAACATAAGCGTTACAGGGATAGGATCCTTACTTTATAAGAAAAAATATTTATGATATAGTAAAGCAGTAACTTATAAGGAAAAACATCGAAATTAAAAATAGAAGGTATTATATGAATAAAACAGGTACTGAAAGAATAGAAACTAAGAGGCTTATACTTCGCAGATTTACATTAGAGGATGCGGAAGATATGTTTAATGGCTGGTGTAATGATCCGGAGGTGACAAGATTTTTAACCTGGCCTCCACATGGTAATGTAGAAGTTACAAGAAATATATTGAAAGATTGGATTTCAGAGTACGAGAATGGAGACTATTTCAATTGGGCTATGGAGCTTAAAGAGACAGGTAAAATAGTAGGTAATATTTCCGTTGTAAAGATACGTGAAGATATAGCTTCAGCTGATATAGGATACTGTATGTCGAGAGCTTATTGGGGACAAGGCTTTATGCCTGAGGCATTGGAGGCAGTTATGGGATATCTTTTTGAAGTAGTAGGAATGAACCGTGTTGCTGCTTCTCATGATGTAAAGAATCCGAAATCCGGCAGGGTGATGGAAAAAGCAGGAATGAAGTTAGAAGGGACACTTAGGCAAGCCGGTCTCAACATGCAAGGAGTATGCGATGAGGTATGGCATTCCATGTTAAAATGTGAATGGAATACTATAGATTGAATAGGAGGTTAGTTTTATGATTAAAGTGTATTGTTATTCAAAATGTTCAACATGTAAGAAGGCTTTAAAATGGCTGGATGAAAAGGGAGTAGAGTATCAGCTGATAGATATCAAGGAGAAGCATCCTGATGAAAAGACTCTCAGAGCTCTGCATAAGAAGAGTGGGCTCCCATTAAAGAGATTTTTTAATACCAGTGGAATGCTATATAGAGAACTGGAGCTTTCGAAGAAATTACCGGAAATGAGTGAGGACGAACAGTTCAAGTTACTTGCTTCTGATGGTATGATTGTGAAGAGACCATTACTTATAACAAAGGATAAGGTTCTTACTGGGTTTAAAGAAAATGACTGGGAAGAAGCTATAGGTAATTATGGAAAAGAATTATAAATAAACACTAAAGGCTTGTTATCTTGGCTTTATAACACAAGCTATAGCTGCCAATTTTACTCCTTTATTATTTTTAAAATTTCATACGGAATATGGCATACCGCTTGGTCAGATTGCTCTCATATCGACTACATTTTTTTTCACACAGTTGATTGTGGATGTCCTATGTGCAAAATATGTAGAAAGTATCGGATATCGCAGGGCAGTAGTATTATCTGAAGTTGCATCAGTGATTGGACTGGTTGGACTTGCTTTTTTGCCGGGGCTGCTTCCGAGCCCGTTTGCTGGAATAATCATCAGTGTTATTATATATGCAATAGGCAGTGGACTTATAGAAGTACTGGTAAGTCCTATAGTTGAGGCGTGCCCTTTTGAGAATAAGGAATCGGTTATGAGCCTTCTTCACTCTTTCTATTGCTGGGGAACTGTAGCGGTTATTCTTCTATCTACACTGTTTTTCGGTATCTTTGGTATCTCATAATCCGTTTCTTGGTCTGGCGGGATGCATTATGTGCGGTTTTTCTGTAGGTATCATGTGGCCCGGGACAATAAGCATAATGTCAAAAAGACTTCCGGTTGGTGGTACGGCTATGTTTGCACTACTGGCAATGGCAGGAGATATAGGCGGTTCTGTAGGACCGGCCGCAGTCGGTATGATTACTCAGGCAGCAAATGATAACATGAAGGCGGGGATGCTATCTGCAAGCATTTTCCCTATTGTACTGATTATGATGTTATTATTGTTGAAGAGACAAAATAAGCGAGGCGGGGAATGATCGCGAAGAGACCATTACTTATGCTTAGTATTGGTGGGAGAATAAGCTCAATATATTTTTGGAAAGGGATACGATATGATACAGGATATTTACCCTAGCAAGCTTGATAATAGTTTTAAGATTGTTAAACCAGAGGATGAGGACTACATTTTAATCTTCAATGATGAAGGAAAGACATATGTCGGTGACGATGAAGGTAAAATGAGATTTCTTACATTTTCGGATTGTAACACGAATGAAGCTATATATCTTTTCTCTGTGGATGAGAAGAAGTACTTCCTCTTAAATAATTACAGTAATGAAGCTGATCAGAAAAAGGGCTTCGCATACTATACTATAAGAGAAATCCGTGACAGATTTTCCGGAGAGGATGATACGAATATATATGTTGCATTTACGGCGTATCATCTATGGAAATGGTATAGTGATAATAAATTTTGTGGTAAGTGCGGCTCTAAGCTTAATTCTAGTGAGAAGGAACGTGCTCTTATCTGTCCTGATTGTGGAAATGTTATATATCCGAGAATCAATCCGGCAGTAATAGTAGGTGTAACAAAAGGTGACTACCTTCTTCTCACAAGATATCGAAGGGGCTATGCACATAATGCTCTGGTCGCAGGTTTTACAGAGATTGGAGAAACACTGGAAGAAACTGTAGCCAGAGAGGTTATGGAAGAAACCGGTGTGAAGGTGAAGAACATAAGATATTACAAGTCTCAGCCATGGGGGATGGCTCAGGATATGTTAGTAGGATTCTATTGTGATGCAGATGGTGATGGAGAAATCCATATGGATGAAAATGAGCTTAAGTACGCCGAGTGGGTTAAGAGAGAATACATCGAATTACAGCCTAATAATCTCAGTCTGACTAATGAAATGATGAGAGTTTTCAAGGAAGGGTAACTCAATCTTTAAGAGTTTCTTAAAGATTTGAAATAACGTTACATGCTACAATCTTCGTATCATAGGATTACGAGGTTGTAGCATGTTTTTTGTTATGTTGAAAAATGACCTGAAGGAACGAAGAGGTCTGAATATAATTCTTTTCATATTTATCCTGAGTGCCTCTCTGATATCTGTGATTGCTGCGAATCTGATGTATATGGAGATTACAGGAGTAAAGCAGACTGACAGGCTGGTGAATACAGCAAATACTGTGATTAACTGCAATATAGGTGCTGGAAACTTTGAAGAGAAGAAGCAAGCTCTTGCTCATTGGATGGAAGAGAGCAGCTATGTGACGGATGGAGAGCTGAAGGAATATGTAAGACTCGCTGATTCGGAAGTATCTATAAATGGAATATATGCGTCGGAGGACAGTTTTCCATATCATAAGACATTTCATCTTACAACTAAATCAAACAGGATGAATCTTCTATATAATGACGCGGATATGCCATTTTCTCTTGCGTCTGGTGAAGTAGCAATAAGTCTGGATATCGCAGATATGGC
>JAILEL010000031.1 GCA_024687845.1 Eubacterium sp. | reverse complement strand
ATAAAGAGTAGTTGATTTACCAGAACCAGTAGGTCCTGTAACAAGTATAATTCCGTGTGGATTACTGAGAATTCCATCAAATACTTCAATCTCTTCTGGTGTAAATCCAAGTCCTGACTTAGGTTTTGTAAGTCCATCCTTGGATGTAAGTCTCATAACCGTCTTTTCTCCGAAAACCGTTGGAAGAATAGAAACACGGACATCAAACTCTTTTCTATCAACTATGATTGTGATACGACCGTCCTGAGGTTTTCTCTTCTCAGCTATGTCCATACCACCGATAATCTTGATACGGGCGCTGATAGCTGGCAGGATACTAAGTTCATGAGTCATAACCTGCTTCAAAGCACCGTCTATACGATACCTGACACGAACGCTGGATTCTAGCGCTTCGATATGAATATCGGATGCACGTTGCCTTACTCCACCCTCGATAATCTGATTAACCAGAAGTACGATAGGTGAATTATCAACTTCATCAGAAAATGCATCTTCATCCTCATCCTCACCAGTTCCCATTTCAAGGATGTATGCATCAGCCGCATCCATAGCCTCTGCACTACCGTAGAATTTACCGATAACATTTTCTATATCATCCTGGAATGAAAGAAGTGGTTCTACCTGAAGTCCACTGGATATACTGATATCATCTATTGCCATCAGATCCATAGGATCAGCCATTGCAACCTGAATCATATTTGGATTGTCTGGTACAAAGCCTATCGGCATTGCCTTATATTTTCTTACCAGATCTTTTGAAACAAGCTTAACAACGTTCTCATCGATCTTTACGCTCTGTACTTCGCAATATTCGATACCCATCTGGGTGGTAAGCACTGTAATAAGCAGTTCTCTGGAAATGAAGCCCATATCCATGATGATATTACCAAGCATTCCACCTTCTTCTTTTTGTTTAGCAAGTGCCTGTTGGAGTTCATCCTCTGTTATAGCACCGGCTTCAACCAGAAGATCACCGATACGAATCTTTTTTCTAACTCCGGTAAAACGCATATTCTATATCTCCTTAATTAGATTGTTTATAGTATATCAATCTATATATTTGAATGTATGTCTCATGGGCGCAATATACCCAAGGTGCATACGTTAACATAACGATTATATCACAACGTCAAAAAATAGCAAATAAAAAGAATATTTTTGTAATTAATTGCTTATTTAGTCCCATAATTAGTGCCATCATGTAGTAATTACCACTATTTTTTTGTGCATCTTGCACAATACAAGACAACATTTTAATCTATTTTTCTGATTATCATGCCTTTACATAATTCTTTTTGATTGTTTTTTGAAGCATTTTTATAATAGACTCTGAGTATTTGTTTAGGATGAGGTGCATTTTCCATTGAATGTCCAAATTCATCCTTAATATCAGTTATAACTATATCCATATTATTAGTTTCGATATCCTGAGTCTCGGAATTGCCATTATAAAGCATTACCTGAAGAGTATCTCCAACAGAGAATTTGTTTTTCTGCGAAAACTCTATACTGCCATCTTCATATATGTTATCTATCCTGCCCATGTAGGTTGCATTCTTAATATATGTGTTATTATCATATATCTGATCTTCTTCAGATGGCTTGCCATAATAAAAGCCTCTGGTAAAGTCTCTCATAGTACAGTTGCTGATTTCTTTCCAGTAATGATCCAGTTTACTATGATAGAGTTCTGGTGATTCATAATAATCATCTATTGCCTCTCTATAGGTTCGTGCTGTAACTGCAACATAGAGATTTGTCTTCATTCTCCCTTCTACCTTGAAGGAATCAATTCCCGCATCAATCAGATCAGGTATCTTATCAATCATGCATAGATCTTTTGAATTGAAAATATATGTGCCTCTTTCATCTTCTTCTACAGGAAGATATTCACCAGGCCTGTTTTCTTCCATTACTGCATATTTCCATCTGCAGGGATGTGTGCAGGCTCCTCTGTTTGCATCTCTGCCTGTAAAATAATTGGACAGCAGACATCTGCCGGAATAGGAAATACACATAGCACCATGCATAAACGCTTCTATCTCAAGCTCTTCAGGAATGTTATCACGTATCTCTCTTATTTCTTTTAGAGAAAGTTCTCTGGCGGCAACAACTCTGGTTGCTCCCATTTCTTTCCAGAATCTATATGTCATATAATTAGTATTATTCGCCTGGGTACTGATGTGAATCTCTGTGTCGCTGTCTTTAAGAATCTCTCTTGCAATACTGAACATTCCCGGATCAGATATCAAAACTGCATCTACTCCGATTGTTTTTAACTCTTCAAAGTAATCTGCAGCTTTCTTTATATCATCATTATGAGCGTAAATATTTGTTGTAACATATAGCTTAACATTATGGTTGCGTGTATATCTTACAGCTTCCATCATATCTTCTTTGGTAAAATTGTCCGCTTTAGCTCTAAGCCCAAAACGATTACCGCCTATATATACAGCATCAGCGCCATAATCCACAGCAACCTTAAGAGTTTCCAGCCCACCTGCCGGAATTAATAGTTCTGGTTTTTTCATAAATCCCTCACAACCGAAACGGCCATCCCATCAGCCACTGACAAGATTGCCGTTTCCAGATTTTTATCATTTTTAATTCTGTATAAATATTCTCTCATTCTGTCATGAATAGTTCTGTCTCTTTTCTCAACAAGAAAATGTGATTCTAAAACATCACCATCAGCCAGAATATTGTCTGTTACTATAACAGTTCCATTATGGGACAGCTTTAAAGACTTATCCAGATAGGACATATACTGAGCTTTTGCTGCGTCAATAAAGATAAAATCATATACACACTTATTCCTGTCCAGATATAAACCATCTAGTATATCTTCAGCATCACCTTCATATAATGATATTCGTTCATTCATAGACATAAGAGATATATTTTTTCGAGCCTGTGAAATCCTGTCTTTATCCATCTCACAGGTATCTATATGCCATTTTATTTCTGCCACATCTCTACATGACTCAACGCCCGAGTTTGTCACATTGCATAGTTTTGTCTCATCACATAAATATGTCTTATCACATGAATACATATCATCCAGTGTTTTAGCAATCACTAGAGTTGAATAGCCCACTGCTGTTCCAATTTCTAA
>JAILEL010000467.1 GCA_024687845.1 Eubacterium sp. | reverse complement strand
GCATCTTGAAACCGCCACGTCTACGTTTCTTACTTCCTTTTCCGCCCATCATATTGGACATCTGTTTCATCATTTTGCTGGACTGCTCAAACTGTTTCATAAAACGATTCACTTCAGAAATATCAAGTCCACAGCCCTTCGCAATTCTCTGCTTGCGGCTGACATTAATAATCTTGGGATTTGCTCTCTCTTCAGCAGTCATTGACTGGATAATAGCTCTTGGCTTATCCATAGCATTTTCATCTATCTCGATATTGCCCATCTTCTGACTCATGCCGGGAATCATTCCCATCAGATCTGCAATACCGCCCATTTTCTGAATCTGCTCCATCTGAGCCAGGAAGTCATTGAAGTTGAACTCGCCTTTACGCATGCTCTCTTCCATAGCAGCAGCCTGTTCTTCATCAATAGCAGCCTGAGCCTTCTCAATAAGTGACTCAACATCACCCATACCGAGAATACGAC
This sequence comes from Eubacterium sp., assembly GCA_024687845.1. The sequence continues at coordinate 2,677 of JAILEL010000467.1, read as the reverse complement.
TAGCCATTCTATCAGGATAAAATGGTTCAAGGTCCGTCAGCTTTTCACCCATTCCGGCATACATAATAGGCTTTCCAGTAACGGTTCTGATTGAAAGAGCCGCACCACCTCTGGTATCACCGTCAAGCTTTGTAAGAACAACGCCATCAACACCGATTTCATCATTAAATGTTTTAGCAACATTTACTGCGTCCTGACCTGTCATGGCATCAACTGTCAGAAGTGTATAAGTAACAGACACATTATCCTTAATCTCTTTAAGCTCAGCCATCATATCCTCATCAATATGAAGACGACCAGCAGTATCTATAAATATCAGATTGATATTATTTTTCTGAGCATATCTCAAAGCTTCTGTAACTATCTCAACAGGCTTATGGTCTGTACCCATTTCAAATACAGGAACGCCCACCTTTTCACCATTAATCTTCAACTGATCAATAGCTGCAGGTCTGTAAATATCACAGGCAACAAGAAGCGGCTTTTTGCCTTTATTCTTGAACTGTCCTGCAAGCTTAGCAACAGAAGTTGTCTTACCAGCACCCTGAAGACCGCACATCATGATGATAGTCTGCTCATTACTTGGAAGCAGTTTCATTTCAACTATTTCCTGACCCATGAGAGTGACAAGCTCATCACGTACAATCTTGATGACCATCTGTCCAGGATTAAGTCCCTTCATTACATCTTCACCGATGGCCTTTTCAGTAACGGTATTTACAAATGATTTAACAACCTTGAAGTTAACATCAGCCTCAAGAAGAGCACGTTTAACTTCTTTCATAGCCTCTTTGACATCTGCTTCGTCAAGACGGCCTTTACTTTTAAGTTTTTTAAAGACGTTTTGCATCTTATCAGTTAAACTGTCAAATGCCATTTAACCACCACCATTTTCTTAAAACGATTCAACTATATCTTCGGATCTAACATCGATATCCTTTAATAGTTTCTCAATATTTTTTCTATTCTTATTATCAGTATCTAAACTGTTTATTATCTCTTTTAATGATTCAACACTCTGCTTAAGACCTGTCATTTTCTCTTTTGCTGTAAGAAAACGATTCATAAGTCCAAGCTTTGTTTCAAAGTTTTCAAGCTTACTGTTGATTCGCCTCACAAGATCAAATGCAGCCTGCCTCGATACACCAAACTCATCAGCAAGCTCTGAATATGACATATCATCAAATATAGCTGCAGAGAAAACCTGTCTCTGATGCTCATTCAGAAGCTCACCATAAAAATCATATAATAAAGATTGTCTTAATCTTTCATCCATAGTGCAAAGTAATTCTCCTTTACAACATAAGCTATGTTAACAAATTACAAGCACTCTGTCAAGTATTTTTACTTTGCTAGCTAAGTTTTTTCTTTGCTAGCTAAGTTTTTCTATTTTTTCTTTTTCTTAATATAATTCGTAACATGTGCCCTCTTTTTAGCTTGTGAAACAGAAGTACGCACTCTCTTTTTTCTAATAGTCAAATTGGGGGAATCATATATAGTATAGTCTCTCTCAAACAGCTGCTGGGTCATATCACTCTTTACAGTTGGTTCTCCGCAGGTATCAATGAGTCTTTTATAAATGTCTCTACGCCTGTAATTCCCGAGTTTTGGGAGTCCTTCCTTCATCTGGATATTCAGCAATTCATTTCTCCAGAGAAGATCTAACTGATTATATATATTTACTTTAGGACATTGCTGAGCATCACGATCTACTATCACATTTTCAGAATTAACTACTATTATTCCCCAGTAGTCTGGAACATGAGAAGCAACCTGTTTATGAGATTCTCCGACAACAACATAACAAAGATCACAGAATTTTTCATAATCCTTAATCTGCCTCTTAAGTCTGGTATATGTATCACTGTCTGACTTTATCTCAAATCCAAGAATTTTGCCTTCAATGATTGCCAGAACGTCAGCTCTGGATTTCAGGATAGTCTTTTCTTCAATTGTCCTGACCTTGCCATATCTTTCATCCAAATAGTCAAAAAGCGGCTCGCGAATATCTTTATCAAGCATATTTCACCTAAAACCAGGCCACCGAAAGCTATTTCCGGCAGCCTGTCATTTTATATCTGAATGTCATTCAGAAAATATTTATTTCCACATCTATATACGATCAGATTTATTCTGTAGCTGTCACAATCTTCTACTCTTACTGTGACATAATACGAATCAGCTACAATCGGAGCAAATAACGGATCCAGTGCCAGAAGACTTACTGCAGCATCAGCAGTATTTACCTTGCCACAATCCTCGTATTCCACTACAGACATTTTGTAGGAATTTCCACTGTATTTATTAAAATTCATCAGAAGAAATTCTTTTTCTTTATTTGTCCTCTCTCCCGGTGGAAGAAGCTTTAGATATGCTTCCATATCATTATCATTTAAAGCAACCTGGTACTTACCAACCAGATCATTTATTGACTCAGCGCCTCCTGAAGGAAAAGCACGAACAAAAATACCAAATACAAAAAATGCTCTGATAGCAAGCAAAATGCCAATGATAACTATCGCTACCGGATTCAGCTTTTTACTCTTCTTCACAAATCATCTCCTGATTATTCTACAACGTAAGGCTTGATTGCCTCCATGATCTTATCTTCATCATGATCAGCATAAATATTCAGCTGAATAGGATTTGAAAGGTCAAGACTGAAAATACCCATAAT
>JAILEL010000388.1 GCA_024687845.1 Eubacterium sp. | reverse complement strand
CATCACCATATGTAATCTTAAACTTAGCAAGGTTTTCATCAGTTCCTGCAATTGGAGTAACCGTCTTAATGCCTTCATCTTCAGAGATTATTGCAAAGCATTTCCACTCATGACAGCGCATGGTCACATGATTCAGCTGCAGATAATCATTTGGATTTGTATCAAATACTCCTTCATCTCCAGGGAAACTTACTCCAAGTCCTTCAAATGATAGTTGGAAATTGAACATACGCTGATCATGTCTATTTGGATCCTTCCAGTTGAAGAACATCTCGTAATGAATAGAGTCTTCAAATTCCAAGGTATAAATACATCTGCCCTTTTTCAAATCCTCCTGAGGGATAATCAACTTATCCTGTCCAGGAACTGAAACATCTATACTATCAATTTCATTCAAATCCCAACTATTTAAATTGTGACACAGATAGAATTTGTCTCCTTTTTTTGCAAATACTTCCGTAGTTCCGTCATTTACCAGAGTTTCTTCTGATGGCTCTGTGCTTGAATAGAAAGCAATCTTAGGAAGAACTGCCTCTATTGTTGCATAATAAATCTTTCCACCATTATTATATTCAAGTTTGTATGTTCCACATTTCTTTACTGAAAGTGCAAATATACCACCGCTCTTTAGATCTATTTGAGCAATATCAGAATTTACCGGATTTCCTTTATCATCCTGAAGCGAAATATCTGAAATAACAGGATTTACCTTATAACCTTGTCCATCTTCTGTGATGAAACCTGCTGCTAGATGCATATCTTCACCGATTTCAACAGTATGATTTTTATTAAAATAATCCAAATTAGTTGGGAATGCATCACCATCATCTGGCCATGCGATTACAAATCCAGTCTTCTTCTCTTCGCAGTTTACCCAGAAATCATCCCAATTGTCATCTAAATAATTTTCAGTATAATACCATTCTCCGTTATCTTTTTGTTTTTCTTCTCGCTGCTGTTTTGCAAGTCTGGTCATAAGGCCACATCCATCATATTTATCGCCCAAAGTAATCTTGATGACTGTGTAATCACCCACATCTGCAGCCCATTCAGTAATAGCATAATTCGCATCCGTAACAGGTTCCAGGATATCTTCATTTGTTTCATCATCATGATAACTTCTGCATAGAGTGAAAAATTCTGACTCTTCAGCAGCCTCGTATTCTCCGCCATTACCATCTTGTTTTTTTACTATCTTTCCATTACTGTAAACATATCTTCTTCTTTCAATATCATTATTAGGATCATTATCTCCTCTGTTATCCTTTTCTAATACTCTTCTAAATGCAAAATAGAATGTACGGTTATCATCATCATAGAAGAATTTCTGATCTTTACGACCATTTATATATCCCTTAAGAGGATCATTATATTCAGGAAGTTGATTATAGAATCCTCCTACCGGATCATCCACATTTACTGTTACATACTGAGGACTTTCTCCATCTGTATATTCTATGCGGTATTCACCCGGTTTATCGAATCTTACTGCATATACGCCATCATTATTAATTGTAATTTCATTTCCATCTCGTTCATAAGTCTTACTAATAAAAGCATCATCCTTTGAAACTTCTTCGCCTTGAGTATCAGTTATTCTGAGCTTGGAAATATCATCAATTGGAGTAACTGTATAAATTCCATCTTTATATGAAGCAATTCCAAGATGCACTCCACCATCCCAGAATGTAATCATATCGCAAGAACGTCTGAAGTTTGAATTATTCTCTTCAAAGCTTTCCTCGTACCATCTTCCAGATACGACAAAACCTTCTTTAACTGAAGCTACGCTAATATTACCATCATGATTATACCAATCATTTGGATCTTCTTTATCGGTAAATATAGCTTTGCAACGGATAGCATCGCCTAATTCATCTTCAAATTCATCATATACCTTAAAACTGCATATTGGTTTAGGATAATCAGCACTATATTCCCAGGTATATTTGTTACCATCAGTAATGGTAGCTCCTTTAAAATCAACCATAAATGGTGCTGACTCATCAAATTCAACTTCGAACGAAGTAACCTTGCGGTTATCCTCTTTTGGAGTTGGAATAACGTAATATGTTTCGCCTTTTTTAACATTAAGCGTAGTCCACTCAGCAGCTAAAAATGTTGCTTCTGAAGCTGTTTCACTGGAATAAATACCAATCTTAGGAATACCAATATCAATAACAAGTGTTGATATCTCTTCGCCATTTGTAGCTTTTATTGTATATAATCCGGATGTGTCAGCAGAAATATCATATAAGCCTTTCCTTGGCTGACCATTATCGTCTAAAGACTTAGATATATGAATCTTATCTTTATTATCAGATATACATTCAAGAGTTCCAGTATATGGTGTAACATATCTAATGCCATTTTCACTCTTACCCCAGCCAAAGCTAAGCATTCTTTCAGTCCTGACTGCAATATCATTAAAATACTTATTGTAATCATTTATTTCTTCTTTGAAATTGCCATAGTCATCCCACGAAGCCAGAATTCCAGTCTTCGCACTTATTAGGTCATAATCCCTTTGATCATAACCATCACGCTCGCCTTCATTCATGTAAATCTCACCAAACATCTTAATATGGGCAGATTCATAGGTACCACTAGGAATAGTTATCTTAAAGGTTGTTTCATATATTTTTTTCAAAGCAAACTTATCATTATCACAATCTATATCTAATTCTGCACTATAAGGAGCCCCTTCACCTTCCTGATGATCAACTCCATTGTAATCAAAGAATCCCAAGTGAGCATAATAGGTGGTTCCTTTATCAGAATCAAAATATATCCTTCCGTCTTCTAAAGGAACTACATTTTCTTCTGTAAATTCATCAGATGTATAGATACCATATCTCGGCATTACAACACGAAGATTTATTTTTGCATCTCCGTAATTGATGAAATATAATCCACTGGAACCTGTTTTAATATTAAAAAATCCTTTATCAGGAATAATTGCCTCGTTTTTTTCATCATCCCATCCTGATGAAAAAGGCTCTATAATAATATCATTAACAGGATCTCCGTTTTCTTTCGTTACACTTACTGCATCTAACTGAGCTACCTTTATAGGATCATCCATTGACGTTCCCAGATAAATGGTAGCTTCACTCTTTACATCAATTTCAATACCATCCGAATAATCGTCTATATTATCAGACTTCTTCGGTTCGTTTATTCCATCATCCCATCCAGATGGCCATGCAACAACAAGAGTTTCCCCAGCCGCATAAACCGGAATTCCTGTCAGCATTCCCAAAACCATGCCGATTGAAAGGATTAAAGAATATAATTTTCTTCTCACTCCCATAGCAACCTCCTTCTTTAAAAGAATTTGTAAAAAAGTAACAAAAGTCCATTAAAAAAATGGACAATATATGTAAATTTTAATATTATATGATGAGCATTGTCAAGATACCATTCACTCCAAAAAAGCACAAAAAAAGATGACAATCAGCTCCCATCAGGTACTGACCATCATCTTTTTCTTTATTATAGTTTATCACATACCACGTATAGTCAACTATACGTAATCTGCCATGTCATATTCTAAGCTATGCTTAAATTATGCACCAATCTTATTTACTGCAAGTGTAAGACGAGAAATCTTACGAGCTGCTGTATTCTTGTGATAGATACCCTTTGATGCTGCCTTGCTGATTTCAGCAATAGCAACCTTAAGTGCTGCTTCAGCTTCTGCCTTATTTCCCGCTTCTACTGCTGCTTCTACCTTCTTTACAAGTGTCTTAACTTTGCTCTTTGCAGACTTATTTCTAAGTTCTCTCTTCTTATTAACAAGAATTCTCTTCTTTGCAGACTTAATGTTAGCCATTTTAATTTCCTCCGGATTTAATCAATCTTTTTCCATTCAGATTATCACATGCGGTCAGCCGTTCCTCATGTTCAAATCTCATCACTAATTTATAAATCTATAAAACTTAGAGCAAGTCTCACTTAGCCAAGACACGAAGCACAGGTTGGACATCCCTGAACCGGCATATGAAGTATGCTCTTATAAACTGTAAAATACAGCAATCCATATAATAACAAAATGTTTTTTTTTCGTCAAGTGCTTTTCTAATAAACACTGTTATTTTCTTGTTAACTAGTTACTGTACGTGATATTATTCATCGTGACTCTTCTGCATTTGAACCAAGGCATCAAGATATCCCTTTAGGCGCTCTTTTGTTTTAGAATCCAGAGAATTATAACGATTCAGTACATCTCCAGCATCGCTGTTTCTGCTAATCACTATGTATTCAAATTCAGATCCTTTTTTTCTCGTTTCATCGACACCTGACAACAGCCATTCAGGAGTAACATCCAGCACCTGACAAATAATCATTATTTTATCAGATGAAGGATTTGTCTTTTTCTTTTTCCACTCGCTGATTGTACTCTGCAAAATACCTGTTTTCTGTGAAAATTCCTTCTGTGTAATAGAAAGCTCATCTATTTTTTCAAATATTCTTTCACTAATTGTCATATCGATTCCCCCATTTTTAATACATAAACTCAATTTTACTATATATATCTTTAAAATCTATCTTACATTCATCATTCCAGATGCCAACTGGTACTACATCAGCGAATGTATATTGAACAGGTATGTCAGATTCTTCAAACCTATATACAAGCACCACTTTATCTTCAGGTAATATGTTCCAATACTCTCTTACACCTGCATGTTTATACTTTGCATTTTTTATTGTAAGATCCATATATGCATTACTCGGAGAAACAACTTCCACAATCAGATCCGGTGCGCCAACTAATCTTGCCTTAGTAATTTTATTTCTATCACAAACTATAAAAACGTCAGGCTGTACCATAGTTTTATCATCCATATCAATCTGAACATCTGCTGGTGAAATAAATGGAATACACTGCCCATTATTCTTTTCAACATAATTAGAAAATAGTCTTCCCAACTCCAAAGTTATTCTCTGGTGTATCATAGTCGGT
>JAILEL010000230.1 GCA_024687845.1 Eubacterium sp. | reverse complement strand
AGAGATACAGGCATCACTTGACAGCGAAGAAATATACGATACATATACAAAAGAACCGGCTACAAAGAAGCATAAGATAGCGTTCCTTTTCACTGGTCAGGGAGCTATTTATAAAGATATTGCTATTGAACTTTACAACTGTTCACCAGTCTATCGCAAATATTTTGACCTTTGCAATGAGCTTTTCAGCAAAACACTTTCAGTATATATCCGTGATGCAGTATTTGGAGAAAATGAAGACTGGGTAAAGAGAGCTGTATATTCACAGGCAGTAACATTCAGCGTGGAATATTCACTTTATCAGTACTGGACATCACTTGGAATTGAGCCTGATATAATACTTGGACACAGCATAGGGGAATATGCAGCAGCTTGTGCATCAGGAGTTATGGCACTTGAAGATGCGGTGCAGATGATCTCATGGCGTGGACAGATGATGGATTCTGTAGAGCCGACCGGAAAGATGATGGGGATCCTATCAGACCGCAGCTCAGTAGAAGCAGCTATAGCTGAAAGCGGAACTCAGAATGCCGGAGTTGCAGCCTGCAATGCGGATAATAATGTTACCCTTGCAGGACTTGCAGATGCTGTAGATGAGGTAGTAAATTGCCTCCAGAAGAAAAAACGAGTGTTTGTAAATGATTTGAATATCCCCTATCCTTTCCATACAAAGCTGATGTCACATTATGAAGCTGATTATTCAGCAAAAATGGCGAAGATAAGTTTCAGCAAGCCAAATAAAACCATAGTATCTACTGTAACAGCTGATAATGATGGACGTGTATTTGCTGACAGTCATTACTGGGCAGAACATCTCTCAAAAACAGTACGTTTTGCAGAAGCAATACGTAAAGTCAAAGAGCTTGGAGCAGATATATACTTAGAAATAGGGGGAGCAGCAACACTTACCGGACTTTCCGGACAGTGTCTCGGAGTAAGCGATGAAATGCTTTTTCTGCCGTCACTTAGAAAAGGTAAGAGTGCATATGCACAGCTCTTAGAAACTATTCAGCAGCTTTATCTGAATGGTATCGAAATTTCATATGATGCACTTTATGAAGGACTTAAACACTCATATACTGAGCTTTATCCATATCAGTTCCAGAGGAAGGAATTCTGGATAGAAAATAAACAAGACAGTGAGAAGGAACTGCCAAAAACAATAGTTGAAAGTGAGAAAGTGGTTATGTCAAAGGAACAGAAAAAAGAAAATAAAGTAAACAGAGTAAAGGAAAAGATCCTTAATGATATAAAAATGATAACTGGAAATGATGTAGAGGACATCAGAACAGACCAAGAGCTGTTTTCACTTGGTCTGGACTCAATTATGCTGCTAACACTTGGAAAGAAGATAGAGAGCACATATAATTTAGAGATTCCAATGGATATTTTCTTTACAGAGCTTAATACAATAGATGCATTATCAGAATATCTTGCTGAAAATCAGGCAGATATGTCAGAGGAAGAGACAGCAGAAACTGCCCTCGTACAGTCAACAATTGAGACAAATACAGCAACAGAAGTACCGTTAAATTCTGCACTTGTATCTATGCAGTCACCAGCATCTGTTTACACTGTTCCGACAGCCAACATTTCAGTTGGAAATGGAGATGATATGTCATCACTTTTCAACAGACAGCTTTCAATTATGCAGGAGCAGCTTGCAGTAATGAAGATGTTCGGAGGACAGATGCCTGTTGGACAGACAGTTCAGACAGCTGTACAGGTTGTTCCGGAAGTTCAAAAAAAAGCAGAAGCACCAAAAAAAGAAGTAAAGAAAATGGATACTTCTTTCTATAAGCCATATCATAAAAATGACTATAAATCAGCAGACAAAAGTCTTACAGGCAGCAAAGCAGATTATGTAAATAAGATAATAGAAAAATACAATAAGAAAATGCCAACATCCAAAGAATATCTTTCTAAATATATCTTTACTAATGCAAATGAGAGACATAATTCTGGATTTAAACGTGAATTCAAGGAGATGTTTTATCAGGTACTTGCCAAAGATGCACATGGCTCTCATATAGTTGACTTTGACGGTAATGATTTTATAGACCTTACAATGGGATTTGGTGTAAACTTCTTTGGCTTTGCTCCCGAGTTTGTTACAAAAGCTATAGAAGAAGAATTAAAGCATGGATATGCAATAAGTGCACATAACAAGAAGACAGGAGAAGTTGCAGCACTTATTTCTGAGCTTACAGGTCATGACAGAGTGAACTTCTGTAATTCAGGAACAGAAGCAGATATGTTTGCAATAAGAATAGCAAGAGCAACAACTGGAAAGAAAAAAATAGTATTTTTTGGCGGTGCTTATCACGGAACCTCAGACGGACTGCTTGGATTGCCAATGTACAATGAAGATGGTTCTATATCAACTATTTCAGTTATACCTGGAATAACTGATGCAGCTGTCTCTGATCTTATTATACTTGGATATGACTCAAAAACATCATTAGACTATATAACAGAGCATTCAGATGAGATAGCAGGTGTAATTGTTGAAACAGTTCAAAGCAGACGACCTGATCTTCAGCCAAAAGAATTTTTGCATAAATTAAGAAAAATAACAGAAGAAAACAATATTGCTCTTATTTTTGATGAAGTTATCACTGGTTTCAGAATATGTGCAGGTGGAGCAGAAGAGTATTTTGGCGTAAAAGCAGATATGGTAACTTACGGTAAAGTAGTTGGCGGTGGAATGCCAATGGGTGTAATAGCAGGTTCTGAAAGATTCATGAACAGTGTTGATGGCGGTTCATGGAAGTTTGGTGATGATTCCGTACCAGAGCATGAAGATCAGAGATCTATAGTTATGGGCACATTCTGTCATCATCCTCTTACAATGGCAGCAGCATATGCAACATTATCTCATATAAAGGCAGAGAAAGATACTATATATCCAGAAGTGAATAAGAAGGCAGAGTATTTTATAAATACACTTAATACTTTCTTTGAAGAAGAAAAAGTACCATTCCATATGGTTAATTTTGGTACGCTGTTCAGATTTGTTATACCTAAGGAGTATGAAGTATTCTTCTATTCAATGATAACTAAGGGAATATTTGTCTGGGCGGGAAGAAACTGCTTCTTATGCACAGAACATACAAACGAGGAAATTGAACGTATTATTTCAGCAGTTAAAGAAACAATACGTGAGATGAAGGAAGCAGGTTTTTTTCCTGAATCTTCCACATCAATAATAGACGCAGGTGTGGAAGATAAAAAAGGCGTGATAGGTGGTGTAATAACCAAGCCAGCATCATTAATACAGCAGCGTCTGTATATAGAACTAAAAGCAAATGACGAAGATCCGTATGATATAGTGTCTGCATATTCAACAAGCAAAAATATTGATGAAGAAAAGCTTGAAATAGTAATAAATAAAATAGTTCAAAGACATGAAATTCTCAGGACATCATTTGTAGAAGAAGATGGACAAATTGTAATGAAAATACAACCGTCTTGTAAAATAAAGATAAAGCATATGGAATCCTCAGAGGAATATGCAAAACTTATACAGGATTCATTGTCAAAATTTGATCTTTCAGAAGCTCCGCTTTTTGAAGTAATAAAAGTAAAACATGGGTCAGAAGACGTACTTATATTCCATTTTCATCATATTGTTGCTGATGGAATGTCTATGGATGTGTTCAATCAGGAATTCATATCGCTGTATAATAATAAAAAATTGCCTGAACTGAAGAAACAGTATTCTGGATATGTAGAATTTGAAAAGCAGTTAATGACAGATGAATGGTTGGAAGAAACAAGGAACTTCTGGGTAAGTGAATTACAAGATTGTGTTACGGGACTTCCACTTCCGTATGACCGAAAGCCGGAAAAATCGACAATGGCAGGTTCAACCTATGTTAACTATATCAACAATGATGAATTAGCTAAATTAAAAATGACAGCTAAAAAACAAGGTGCATCCTTGTTTATGGTTCTTCTTTCAGTTATTGATATTGTTCTTCATAAAATATCAGGAGAAAATAATTTTGCAATATCTACTCCAGTAACGACAAAATTTGCAGGTGGTTTTGAAGAAAATATTGGAATGTTCACCAATACAATGGCACTTGGATGTCATATTGAACCAACTGAAAGTTTTACTGAACTGTTAAAAAAAGTTAAGAAAACGAGTTTAGCATCATATAGCAGATCGGATTATCCGTACAATATGCTTGTAAATGATCTCGATGCAAGAGATGAGAGAGCAATCAATGTAGCTTTTGTATACGAGAATACTAATGGAAGAGATCCAAATCATGGAAGTGAACTTGAACTAAAGAATATTCCATTTATAAAGCCTGTTCAGGAAGATGAAATACTTTTTGAGTGCCTTGAAAAAAGCGGCGTTATAGAAATGCAGGTTGGTTACCAGACAGATTTGTTTGACGAAAAGACAATTGCACGTATATGTGGATATATTCACAGTATAATAGCAAGTATAACAGAAAATCAGAATATACGTATTACTGATATTGATATACTATCTGATGAAGAAAAGTCACTAATTCTGAACGACTTCAACGCAACGGAAACAGAATATCCAAGAGACAAAACAGTGGTTGAGCTTTTTGAAGAACAGGTAAAGAAGACACCGGATAATATAGCACTTGTATTCGAGGATAAGGAACTCACATACGCTGAACTGAATGC
>JAILEL010000226.1 GCA_024687845.1 Eubacterium sp. | reverse complement strand
TGCTTCTTAAAATGATAAATGGTGAAACGGTAGAAAAAAGAGTTATAATTCAGCCTGAGCTGATAATTGGAAACTCATGCAGAGCAAGAAATGTATGATCTTGTCTAAAGTTAAAACGGAATAATTTCTACATTTGGGGGGCGCAGGCATTTTAGATGTTGTTTTATGACAATGTTGATGAATGCCTGCAATTTTTTATAAACAACTTGATTAGTTGTACGTACAAGTTTGATAATTAAAATATAACTTAAAGGCAGCTAAATACTTAGCCCTTATGTACGTAAAAAAATAAATGGAGGTATTGTTATTATGATTCAAAAAAAAGAGTATAAGTTCTGGTTTTGTACTGGTTCTCAGGACCTGTATGGTGATGAGGTGCTGAAGCATGTTGCACTTCACTCAAAAGAGATAGTTGATGAACTCAATAAGTCTGGAATTCTTCCTTACGAAGTAGTGTGGAAGCCAGTGCTTATTACAAACCAGCTTATTCGTCAGACGTTCAATGAGGCAAATGCAGATGAGAACTGTGCGGGTGTAATTACTTGGATGCATACATTTTCACCAGCTAAGTCCTGGATACTGGGGCTTCAGGAGTTTAGAAAACCGCTTCTTCATCTTCATACACAGTATAATGAAGAGATTCCTTATGATACTATCGATATGGATTTTATGAATGAGAATCAGGCTGCTCATGGGGATAGAGAATATGGCCACATAGTAAGCCGTATGAGGATAGAACGTAAAGTAGTTGTGGGATTCTGGAAAGATGATGTTGTAAGAGAAAAGATTGCATCCTGGATGAGAACTGCTGTTGGTGTTATGGAATCAAGCCATATCAGAGTTATGAGAGTCGCAGACAATATGAGAAATGTTGCTGTTACTGAAGGTGATAAGGTAGAGGCTCAGATTAAGTTTGGCTGGGAAGTGGATGCATATCCTGTAAATAGTATAATTGAGTCGGTAAATGATGTATCGGATGCAGATGTAAATGCACTTCTTGATGAATACTACAGCAAATATCAGATAGTACTTGATGGCAGAGATCCAGAAGAATTCAAGAAGCATGTTGCTGAACAGGCTAAGATAGAGATTGGCTTCGAGAGATTTCTTGAGGAGAAAAATTATCAGGCTATCGTAACTCACTTTGGTGATCTAGGAGCACTGAAACAGCTTCCAGGACTTGCAATCCAAAGACTTATGGAAAAGGGTTATGGATTTGGAGCAGAGGGAGACTGGAAGGTTGCTGCCATGGTGCGCCTGATGAAAATTATGACAGAAGGCAAGAAGGATGCAAAGGGTACTTCTATGATGGAGGACTACACCTATAATCTCGTTCGTGGCAAAGAGGGTATACTTGAAGCTCATATGTTAGAGGTTTGTCCTTCAATAGCTGATGGACCGATAAGTATTAGAGTGAAACCACTTTCTATGGGGGACCGTGAGGATCCTGCAAGACTCGTTTTCACATCAAAAGAAGGAAGAGGTGTTGCAACATCTCTTATTGATCTTGGAAACAGATTCAGATTTATTATAAATGAGGTTGAATGCAAAAAGACTGAAAAAGCTATGCCTGATCTTCCGGTAGCAACTAACTTCTGGACTCCATATCCGGATCTTTATACTGGAGCTGAGGCGTGGATACTTGCTGGTGGTGCTCATCATACTGCCTTTTCATATGATCTTACCGTTGATCAGATGGTTGACTGGGCTGAAATTATGGGAGTAGAAGCTGTTATAATTGATGAAAATACCACTATTCCGGCTTTTAAGAGGGATCTTAAGCTTGGGGAGATATTTTACAAATAATAACTGAAAGCCACTTTTGACATCCACATTAATAAGTAGGAAAGGATAAATTATAAGATCTTTTTATTGACACAGCAAATGTAGAAGATAGATGGAAGATTATAAAATAGCAAAATTATTTATTAATGCTGAAAATAAGAAGAGTGTAATTGAACCGGAAATATATGGACATTTTTCCGAGCACCTTGGAAGATGTATATATGAAGGCTTATATGTTGGTGAGAATTCATATATTGAAAATGTAAATGGCATGAGAACAGACGTTGTAAATGCGTTGAAGGAGATTGATATTCCGGTGCTTCGCTGGCCGGGTGGCTGCTTCGCTGATGAGTATCATTGGAAGGATGGT
>JAILEL010000213.1 GCA_024687845.1 Eubacterium sp. | reverse complement strand
AAAGATGAAGGATGACATTAATGTACTTAAGTCTATTCATCCTGAGGATGGTGTTACTCTACCGGAGGCTGTAGAAAAGAATACAAAGCTTCCTAATGGATATAATTATGAACAGCATTTGAAAAATGTCACAAGAGCTGTGAAAAGAAAATATCAGCTGAACGATCTGGCAGAAACAGCAAATAAAGATTCAGCATTAAGGAAGCTGTCTGATAAAATTAATACTTTAAAATCTGAGAACATACCTTTAAATGAAAAAGAAACCAGGAATCTTATTGGCTTATATGCAGAAGCCGGTATTGAGCTTAAACGGATAAAAGATAATAATAAGGATAATCCTGAGAAATACAATTTCTATAAGAGAATGATACTAAAATTTTCTAAGGATTATGCCGCACTTCATAAATATATGCGAAATATAGAAAAAACAGATAAACCTAATTATCTGAGTATTGATGGCTTCTTTGATATGGCAAAAACCAGAACTATTAAGCTTCCTGATACTGAACTGACTGAGCTGGAAAAAAGCGGCGCAGGTCAGAATATCAGATATAAGATAAATGTTAAATGCCAGGATGAGCCTATAGAGGGAGTGGCGAAAGGGGAAATATTTACAGGATATTTTACAGAAGATATTCGTATAGATACTACAAAGAAGCATAAAGAAGTTGAAAATCCAAAGGTTTCTAATAATATCATTTCCGAAGAAGCTCATAATAAAATATTAGATTATCTGTCTCTAAAATATCCAGATGCAAGAGAATTTATAAATGAAAGACTTAAAACAGGTAAAGCAGATGTATATGCTTTTTGTGGATCAGAACACGAAAAGACGTTAAGACTAAATGTAAATCAATTAATCAGCTTAAATGGTTCAGATGCCCTAAAAAGACTCATGATGAAATATTATGCCAGTACAAAAAATAGAACAGCTGCTGGGCATAATACTATAAGTGTGATTTCTAATGAAACTGAAATGCTTGCTTACTTGGAATATGCTAATCTATATATGAAGCAATCACTTTCAGAAGGAATAAACAGGTCTAATCAGATAAACTCCAAATGTGCACAAGGACAAAGAAATGCTCTTGTGAGTGCACTTGCTGATGTTTTTGGATGTGGCGATTATGTTGCATTTTCTGAAAAAATCAAAGTTGAAATTCTTGAAAATAATAAAAAGGTGCAAAAAAGAGGGGTACTCATGATGCCTGCAAAGGGTATCGACCGAGGAGGAGCTAATTGCTCAAGTAATATAACCAAGCTGAACCATTTTTCGGTTGAGGAGTCTCCTGAGTTTGTAAAAGCTGCTTCCAGCCTTCAGTTTTTAGATTATATAATCGGAAATACAGACAGACATACTGGCAATTTCTTCTTCCAAATAAATGATGAAGGGAAGTTTACTGGAGTCCAGGGTATTGATAATGATACAGTTGGAGGTGCTAAAAAAGATCTTGACCACCATAATAGCGCTGTGGCATTTGAAAACTTGAGAATCATACCAAAGTCCATGGCTAATGCTGTAATGAACTTGAAGCCTGAAGTTTTCGAAATCCTGCTTCAAGGATATGATATGAATGAAAACGAGATAAATAATACTCTCGATAATTTCAAAAAATTAAAAGAGAAGCTTAAAAACTGTGAAAAAGCCTATGCTGGCACAGAACCTGGATTTCTTGATCCAAAGGTGCCGCGAATAGTTGCTGATGAAGATATGGCAAAATATTCGGTAAATGAGCAGCTTATATATATTGATGAAAAACATAAATCACAGCATAACATTTTTGGTAAGCTGACTTCCTTTACTCAGAATCCTCTTCATGGCATCGAGAAAGCATTAGAAAATGATAAAAATAGTAGCTACAAGCTTGCTGCAGAATTGCAAATGACTCATTCTGAAAAAAGCTATGGCAGTATATATAAAAATCTTGTTGATCTCAGTAAAATCTCCAAGACAATAAAGTTTGGAGGGGAAAATAAAAAAGATAGAAAGAAAGCACTCGATAATTTAATTAAAAACGCGAAGGTAATATTTGAATTAAGATATAGTGAGATAGATATGGTCACCTTTGAAAGACATAATATCTCTAAGCAAAACTTAATTGCAAAGGGAACTTCCTTTGACGAAGTGAGAAATGTTTACGAAAATGCAGTAAAATCAGCAAATGACTTCTTAAGTGAAAGTTCAGACGCAGTTCTCGATTATCAAAATTGCAAGGCTGAAATAGACTATTACAAATCTACAGGTGAAACTGATAAGATGTCAGAATCAATGAAGGATTTAAAGAAGCTGGAAAAGAATCCAGAAGTAAAACAATACCAGCTTGCTGTTAAGATCAGAGATAAATATATGAATCTGTTAGATAAAATGGATAAGATCGAAAAAAATATCGAAGATATGAAATTGGGGAATGAGAAATATATTGCGATAAAAGCTCAGGCTAAACAAAAGATTGCAGAATATAATGACAGCGACTACAGAAAAAATACGCTAAAAAGAATTGAAGAACTTAATAAGAGAAACAAACTTAATAATACTAAAGAAGTAAAAAATGAGACGGGCAAAGTAATAGGTAAATAAAATTGTCTTATTTATTTATGATATAGAACTTTAAGCTGAGAAACACCTCATCAGATGCAGAGATTACCTGCACTTGATGAGGTGCTTTTACTTTATTGGAAACTCATATGACGGGATTACATCTCTGAAAAAACAGGTTTGATACAATAAAGAGAAATTTTAAATAAAGATGAGAAAATAGTGTATACACCTTATTGAAACGCAGTGATAAAATGACCTACATCGGATAATAGGAGAATGTCGGGGGTGTAGACATGATTAAAGGATTTAAGATGAAGCTTTATCCAGGATATGCGCAGGAATATATGAAAAGACATAATGAACTGTGGCCGGAAATGATTCAGATGATTCATGAACATGGCGGCAGTGATTATTCAATATTCTGGGATGAAGAGACAGATGTACTGTTTGGATACATAGTAATAGAGGATGAAGAAAAATGGAATAAGGGGTCAGATACTGAAATCAACAGGAAATGGTGGGATTTTATGGCGGATATCATGGAAACAAATCCTGATAATTCTCCTGTGGCAAAGGATCTAAAACTTGTATTTCATCTTGATTAGGGGAAGAAAAAATGAATTATTATCTATCAATCGATATAGGTGCATCAAGTGGCAGACATATAGTTTCCTGGATAGAGAATGGGAAGATAAAGACAAAGGAAGTATATCGTTTTGAAAATGGAATGATCAGTAAAAATGGTCATCTATGCTGGGATATATATAAGCTTTATCATGATATTCTTGAAGGAATGGTAAAATGCAGAAAATGTGGATATAACCCAGTATCTATGGGGATAGATACCTGGGCAGTTGACTATGTTCTTTTGGATGAAAATGATTCTATTCTTGGCGAGACCTATGCTTATAGAGACAGCAGAACAAATGGAATGGATAAAAAGGTTTATAACGTCATTTCTGAAAAACAGTTATATGAAAGAACTGGAATCCAAAAGCAGATATTTAATACCATATATCAGCTTGAGGCGGTGAAAAATGATGATAGCCAGTTAATGGATAAAGCAGATTGTTTATTACTGCTTCCTGATTTTTTTGATTTCCTTCTGACAGGACAGAAGGGAACCGAATATACCAACGCAACTACAACTCAGTTAGTTTCTCCAGTTACTGGAGACTGGGACTATGAGCTTATAGAAGCACTTGGATTTAATAAAGATATATTTACTCCGATATATATGCCAGGAACAGTTATAGGCGGGCTTAAGGAATCAATAGTTAATTTTGTTGGATTTGATACAAAGGTTATCAGAGTTGCAAGTCATGATACTGCATCAGCGGTACTGGCTGTTCCTTCCTACGATAAGGACACTGTTTATATCAGTTCTGGTACCTGGTCTCTGATGGGAGTAGAGCTTCTGGAAGCTGTTATCACTGAAGATGGCATGAAGGCAAATATGACAAATGAGGGTGGATATGATCATAGATTCAGATTTCTGCGAAATATCATGGGACTTTGGATGATTCAGTCCTTAAAGAAGGAATGTGCAGATGATATGTCATATTCAGCTTTATGTGCCATGGCTGAAAGGTATAAGAGATTTGATACTATCGTGGATGTTAATGATGAGATATTCTTTGCTCCAGCAAGTATGAAGGGAGCCATAGATGAGTATTGTGATAGAAATGGACTTACGAAGCCAAAAGCACTTGGGGAATATGCTTCTCTGATATACCGTAGCCTGGCAGTAGCTTATGGGAATGCTCTTGAAGAAATCGAAAAAATCACAGGACGTCATTATGATAGGATAAATGTTGTTGGTGGTGGCTCTAAGGCAGATTATCTGAATAAACTGACTGCTGAGGTTACAGGCAGGGAAGTGCTTGCGGGTCCGGAGGAAACTACAGCTATCGGAAATGCAATAGCACAGCTTCTTGCAGATGGTACATTTAGCAATATACGTGATGCGAGAAAATGCATAAGAGAATCTTTTGAAATTAGAATATTTCAGTCATAAGATGCAGCTATGAATAATCTGTATAGTAAAAATAATCTGGTGACAGATGAAAGGTTGGGGAAATGGATTTAAAGAGAAGATATGAGGAAGCAAAAGACTTTTATAAAAGTATAGGAATAGATACAGAAGGTGTTATAGAAAAATTAAAGACAGTTCCTGTTTCACTTCATTGCTGGCAGGGAGATGATGTTACAGGTTTTGATCATGATGGACCATTAACTGGAGGGATACAGACTACTGGTAATTATCCAGGAAAAGCGCGAAACTATGAGGAGCTTTTTGCGGATATACAGAAGGTTATAGACCTTACTCCGGGAATGAAAAAAATCAATGTTCATGCCAGCTATGCTGTATTTGAGGATGGAAAAACAGTTGATAGAAATGAGCTGAAGCCTGAGCATTTTGCTAAATGGGTTGAGCTGGCTAAGAAGAATAATATGGGGCTTGATTTTAATCCTACATTTTTCTCACATCCTATGGTGAAGGATGGACTAACCTTGTCGAGTCCAGATGAAGAAGTGAGGAGATTCTGGATAGAACATGGTAAGGCTTGTATAAGAATCTCGGAGTATTTTGCTAAAGAAACAGGTATTCCTTGTGTCATGAATATCTGGACCGGAGATGGTTTCAAGGACATCCCAGCAGATAGAATGGGGCCTAGAATGAGATATAAGGAATCCATAGAGGAAATACTGTCAGAACCATATGATTTTAAGCTGGTTAAACCAACAGTTGAGTCTAAGGTTTTTGGAATAGGTGTAGAGTCATATACAGTGGGATCTGCTGAATTTACGCTTAGCTTTGCAGCTGCTCACAGAGACAAATGTATGCCGCTTATGGATAATGGTCATTATCATCCTACAGAAGTTGTTTCTGATAAGATACCTGCATTACTGTGTTTTTTTGATGAGTTTGCACTTCATATAACCAGACCGGTCAGATGGGATTCGGATCATGTGGTTTTATATGATGATGAGACAAAAGAGATGGCGAAGGAAATAGTAAGAAATGAAGCCCTTGATCGAATATGCATGGCTTTGGATTTCTTTGATGCGAGCATTAACCGTATAGCAGCCTGGAGCGTAGGCTTCAGAAGCTGGCAGAAAGCACTTCTTAATGCGATGCTCATTCCTTCAGAACAACTGAGGAGCCTTCAGGATGAGAATAAGTTTACTGAACTTATGATAAAACAGGAGGAAATAAAGTTTTATCCTGTGGAAGATGTGTGGAATGAATATCTTGCGAGATGCAATGCTCCTTATGATAAGGACCTGTTTAGCGCTATAGATAAATATGAGAAAGAGATTCTCACTGAAAGGAAGTAAGTTTGCAAAATGAATGTATTAGAGGCTGAATTTGTAAAGGGATTTCTTCGTATGGCAGATGATGGATGGCAGCTTGGATTTCATGAAAGAAACGGTGGCAATCTATCATATAGGATAAAGGAAGAAGAGATAGAAGAGATAAAGGACTGCTTCAGTTCTGGTGAGTGGACAGATATAGGAACTGAAGTCAGGGGAGTTGCAGGTGAATACTTTATGGTGACAGGGAGCGGCAAGTTTTTTAGAAATGCTCTCATAAAACCTGAAGAAACTACAGGTATCATTGAAGTCAGTGAAGATGGCACAAAGTATAGAACAGTCTGGGGACTTATTAATGGAGGTCGTCCGACATCTGAGCTGCCATCGCATCTGATGAATCATGCAGTCAAGAAGGAAATTACAAATGGAGCATACCGGGTTATATATCATGGACATCCGGTTAATTTAATATCTCTTACATTTGTGCTTCCTCTTAAGGATGAGGTCTTTACCAGAGAACTATGGGAGATGGCAACAGAATGTCCCGTTGTATTTCCTGATGGTATAGGAGTTGTTCCCTGGATGGTTCCTGGAGGCAGAGATATAGCTGTAGAGACCAGTCGATTAATGCAGCAGTACGATGTTGTTGTCTGGGCTCATCATGGACTTTTTGCAGCTGGACAGGATTTTGATCTGACCTTTGGTCTGTTCCATACAGTTGAGAAGGCTGCAGAAATCTTAGTAAAAACTCTTTCCATGTCTGATAAGAAGAGGCAGACCATTCAGCCACAGGATTTTAGAAATCTGGCAGAGGAATTCGGAGTTATTCTTCCTGAGCGATTCCTTTATGAAAAATAGTGATCAGTATATTAAATTAATGCCCTCGTGGCAATATATTAAGTGAGGTGACAAAATGGATTTGCAATTAAGAAGCAAAGGGGAATGTGCATTTGATGCGGTGAGTCTTGGAGAGGTTATGCTCCGACTTGATCCGGGGGAAGGCAGAATAAAGACTGCCAGAAGCTTTAAGGCTTGGGAAGGCGGCGGAGAGTACAATGTTATAAGAGGTCTCAGACGTTGCTTTGGTATGAAGACTGCAGTGCTTACTGCATTTGCTGATAACGAGGTTGGAAAGCTTATGGAGGACTTCATACTTCAGGGTGGAGTCGATACATCGCTTATAAAGTGGATGAAGACGGACGGCATCGGACGTGTTTGTAGAAATGGAATCAACTTTACTGAGAGAGGTTTTGGTATAAGAGGAGCACTTGGATGCTCTGACAGAGCAAATACAGCTATTTCCAAGGCTACAGCAGAGGACTTTGATTTTGATTATATATTTGGT
>JAILEL010000196.1 GCA_024687845.1 Eubacterium sp. | reverse complement strand
AAAATCTAATTAAATTCGATTTTTAGACGCAAAAAGACGCGATTTTTTGGTACAAATTGGTACAAATCGTTTTTTAATAGATTTTTACTTCGCACTTTTGTCGCATTTTGGTACAAATTTGGTACAAATTACTCAAATTTTGGCATTATCTAAACTAAATTAAAAATGGGATGAAAAAGGTGAAAAGCCTGGGAACCCGCATATCAGGTAACGATTTCTGAAAGAAATCGTTGCTCCGAAGCGACGCGCAGGATACGCTACACGTAGTGTAGCAAAGGCTTTGCGAAGCAAAGACTTTCATATCTGCCATTGGCAGATATGGCACAAACACTGAAGATAGTAAAAGAGCGTGTCGGGGTAGACACGCTCTTTTGGAGAAGGTATTTTGTTACTTATGGGGAGCCGGTTTACATAATATCGTGTAGTGTCGTACAGTGCCGTAGCCCGCATAAAATCTACATTCTTTGGTTATTCCCACTTTCGTCTAATACCGTGTTTTTGCATAAAATCATGCATAAAATGGTGCAGTAATTGGTGCAGTAAATTTAACTGCCGAATCAGCCTTCTATGAATTTATGTAAACCATATTAATTTGTATTATTTTTCTCCCAACTATCTGTCAGAGTCTTTACTTTATTCTATTTATTTCTTCGTAGGATCAATCCTTACATCAGCAACACTTTCTTGTAACGAATTTTATATACATTTCGTTACAAAACAAATTATCACATCATGGTCAAGAATCCGCAATAAACTATTTAATTAATCCTTTAATTGATTGCATAAAGAAACTAGTGACTCTATTACATCATTCCAGCTTGTTTCACCAACATATTTATTCTTATCCTTATATCTTTCCCATAATTCCATGAGTCCAGAATCATTCTTAATATCATTTATCACTGAATCTATATCATAAGGGGAATATAAGGTCTCTCTTTTCTTACATGTGGCAACAAAAGCCTCAGCCAATATATCAATTGAATACTGAATCTTTCGTGATATTTCGAATAAATCATAATAATCCCTCATTCTTGTATTCGCTAAGCCTCTTTGAAGTATTGTCTGTACCTTCTCCGCCAGAAGTGTTTCTGTATTATATGTAAGAATATTAATAGTCCTGTCTTCAAGTAAAAGTTTATATTCATATTCGATAGCTTCAGGCGTTATAACATCATCAGTAGATACATCTATCTTTACTGTCTGCCGTATTTTATCTAAATGCCCCAGCATATGAACCCTCACGCCCGGATAATCAAATTCGTCCATTATAGTTTCAGTACTTACCACTTCAAAAGTAACCTGATCGTCAACATCTATTTCGCATATACTATTTACAGTATCAGTGATGTCCTTTTCATTTAAAGGAATAGCTCTGACAGTTGTATCAATATCCATGGTCGTCCTTAAATCTACGCCTATCAGTGACGAAGCAAGCAGGCCTCCTTTTAGGATAAATCTTCCCTTATATTCTGATATAGAAACTCTTTCCAGGAACCTTTCCATAAAATATAATCTGATCAGCGCTTCCGCTTTCTTTGAATCACCATCGCACATATTTTTAATTCTACCCTTTAGTTGTGCAGCTGTAATCATTAAACCATCACCTCCACATACTTCATAACTTCTTCTCTCATTTTAAGAACTTCTGCATATTTAATTAGCTTGTTCAAATCTCTATCCTTACGTCTCATATATTCTTTCAACGCCGTTTGAAACATTTGTATATCATAGCTATCTCTATTCTTAATTAAATCACATATACATCTTTCCCTATCATATAACCTAACCGTATTTCCAAACTGTGTTTCACAATCAGTCATTCCCAGTCCATATATTCCATCCCTTTCCTGATGAACTATTACACCTTTTTCTCTTAATCTCGAACCATTATATCCTGATGGGACAGAAACGCATATATCTGAGTATTCTCTATCTATCAAAGAATGGAGATATAGCGCCGTTTCACCGGAATAGATTATTTGAGGATTTCTTATACAATATATATATAATATATCTGGCCATGTTTCTCCTGTTATATATATTCCTTTTGCAACCCGCTCTAATTCATTGTCTTTCACATACCTTAAAATATAAGTTCTGGAAATCCCAAAGTCTTCTATCTCTGACATAAACAAATAACCATTATTTTGTTCAATATTATTTCTTATCATATCAGTCTTGGTCATAGAATCACCCCATGTTTACATTTGTGACGTAATTATATCAAATATTGTCACGAATGTAAACATATAATAAACATACACGCGAGCTTATAGTGTGTTTATAATAAAAATCGCTAACCATTAACATAATCGCTTATCTCCTTAATCTCTATTTTGATTATTGTTTCTAAGCATGCATGCTTTCTGATAACACTTTTATACCGGTTCAAGCGTTATCATGACCTTGAATATATAATAAGTTCTTATGACACATTCGTCAGGAGAAGGATTTACCCCATTTAACGATTTAGGGGGAAGATTTTTACCCATAACAAAAAACGCCTATGAGTTTTCTCATAAGCGTTAAAAATGCGCCTGCATCTGGAATTGAACCAGAACACCAGAAAAATCTGACTACTCAGAGATTAGCAATCTCCTGCCTTACCAAATTAGGCTTATACAGGCTTATAGTAGGTGGAGAGGGACTTGAACCCCCAGTGCCGAAGCCACGGATTTACAGTCCGCTGCATTACCAATTCTGCTCATCCACCTATGAGCGCCGTACACAGGATTTGCACCTGCAAGTCGCGCCTGCCGGCTTGGTCGATTTGTGGCATAACAGGTCCCACTGGGACCTTGCCACCCTTTCGGGCCAAC
>JAILEL010000179.1 GCA_024687845.1 Eubacterium sp. | reverse complement strand
ATCTCATACCAGATTGATTTCATTATATTTTTCATTATTTTCTCCTAAAAGGTGACGAGTCTTCGTCACGTTTCTAATCTCTGTCTGTCTTCTTGAAATTGATATATGCTATTGTCAGATAGATTGCTGCAGCGACAATTGATACGACTATCGTCTTCCAGATCAGATCTCCAGGTACTGACGTATCAAAAATAACCGTTGTCTTTCCATCTACCACTTCATACCATGAATTCTGTGTTGAAAGAAGTGATGCTGCATTTGTCATACTGAAAGAAAATTTCAGATCAATCTCAAACATATCCTGAAGTATAGAAGCAATTAAGGTAGTTACCATGAATAGTGCATAGCTAAGTGCTATACCCTTTCCAGCACTTCTTGAAACACTTGCAATCATTATCGTGAGAGCTGTGAATCTTATTATTGGAAATATGGTAAGAAAAGATCTTAAAAGCACCTCATTCATATTTGTCTCCACTCCCCATCCGTTAATGAGAGTCAGATATCCAAGTGGAAGTAGCATTATTACAAATACCAGCACCGCGCCCCAAAGAAAACTTGCTATTACTCGTCCGGCAAAAACCTTATCTCTGCTGTGACCTGCCATCAGTTCATAATTGATGGTCTTGTCGCCTGCATCTCCAGACATCGCCTTGCTGGCAAGGATCATTATACCGAAACACATGAATATAAAGACTGTTCCCATTTCCGTAGATGCAAAGTACGCGCTTGGTGTCATCACCGAAGTTGAATCCGGATTTAACATTCCCGCCAGGTAGCATACAAAGAGTGGCAAGGCGATAAGTGTTATTATCGTGATCCAGTTCAATGTATCCCGGCGTGCACTGTAATTTAATGATTTGATTATATTAAACATATTTGAACTCCTTTCAAAACCGGCAGTTGTTGAACCCTCGACATCTGATAAGAATTAATATCATTGCCGGTCTTGAACCATTCGCATGTAGTAGTCCTCAAGGTTCACTTCATTCTTTGAAAGCTCTACAGGAATGATTCCATTATCATAGAGAGTTTTGGAAATGTTATGGATGTCATCCAGCCCCTCGTAAATTCTCAGGCTTCCATCTTCAAGGGCTTCTATCGTTTCAATCCCACACTCCCTGGTGAGTATCGAGCTTGCCTTCTCATTATTATCTGTATCGATGTGGTAGTATTCGCTGCAGGCAGCCCTGAGCTCATCAGCAGTAAATACTCCCTTAATCTGTCCATGATTTATAAAGATGTAATCTGTACAAAGAAGTGAAAGCTCGCTTAAGATGTGAGATGAGATTACCATTGTAATGTCATCTTCTTTATTAAGCTTTCTAAAGAGTTCTCTTATCTCAACTATACCTTCAGGGTCGAGACCATTTATCGGTTCATCCAGGACCATAAATTCAGGCTTACCCATGAGTGCATTTGCAAGACCAAGTCTTTGTCTCATACCAAGGGAGAAGTTCTTCACTATCTTTTTTCCTGTATCCTGAAGGTTAACTATCTCAAGAACTTCATTTACTCTGGACTTATCCGGAATACCTTTTTGAAGTCTTTGCTTCTCAAGGTTCTCGCGCGCTGTCATCTTTTCTTTCTCGTATGGAGTCTCGATCATGAAGCTCATTCTTGTTCTTGCATGGTTGAGACCTTTTTCATCTGTAGCCCCATACATTTCCAGCTCACCGCCAGTTGGAAATGCAAGGCCACCCATTATCTTCATAATAGTTGTCTTACCTGCGCCGTTCGGTCCTATAAGACCAACTATACTTCCCTTCTTAATCTGGAACGAAACGTCATCAAGAGCCTTTTGAGTTCCATATTGCTTTGAAAGATTTCTTACATCAACGATTACATCTGACATATTTTTATCTCCTATTTGAATGAGTTTTTTCTTCGACTGATACCACTATAAAATTAAAATATAAAGAAAATCTTAAATTTTTAAATTTTATAAAATTAGGGTCTTTTCAAAAACGGTCAATGGAATATAATAGTTATTAACCGGACCGGTCAATGTTTATTAATAGAAAACAAATAGTTATTCAAGTGAAGGAAAAATATATGAATGTAATTGAAACAAATAAACTTACAAAATCATACGGAAAGAGTCGCGGCATTAATGAATTAATGCTAACAGTTGAAGAAGGAGATTTCTTCGGATTCATAGGGCCAAACGGGGCAGGTAAGTCTACCACCATAAGAACTCTGCTCGGTCTGATAAGTCCTACAAGTGGAAGTGCCAAGGTTCTGGGATACGATATTGTTTCAGATAAAGAAAAGATACTTCGTGAAGTCGGCTATCTTCCATCAGAGATTAATTTCTACAGTGGTATGAAGGTTAAAGATGCCATCAAATATTCAGCTGATCTTAGACATGCAAAATGTAAAGACAAAGCCAGTGAACTAAGTGAAAGACTGGGACTTGATCTGAACAAGAAGGTTGATGAACTTTCTCTTGGTAATCGAAAGAAGGTGGGAATCGTCTCGGCCATCCAGCATAGCCCAAAGCTTTTGATACTAGATGAACCAACCTCAGGACTTGACCCACTAATGCAGAGAGAATTCTTTAATATTCTCAAAGAAGAAAACGAGAATGGAAGCACTATCTTCTTCTCCTCTCACATCTTGTCAGAGGTTCAGAACTACTGCCATACCGCCGCCTTTATAAAGGATGGAAGAATAATAATGTCAGATGCTGTGGAAAACCTGGAACAGACAGGAACCAAGAAAGTAACTATAACTGGAGATATAGATACTGCTAAGCTCAGCTCACTATCCGGTGTATCAATGACTGAAGCAAATAATGATAATGCCACATGTTTCTTCTACAAAGGCAATCTTCAAAAGCTTCTTGAGTACCTGGCTGGTGAAGAGCCAAAGGATATCACCATTACTGAGCCTAGCCTGGAAGAAATATTTATGAATTATTATGAGTAGATAAACCATTTCTATAGAAATGATATGACAAATTTAGAAGGGAAATATTATGACTATTTTTAAACAGGAAATTAAATCGCAAAAGATTGCGATCACTATATGGAGCCTTTCCATTGGACTTCTGATAGCTATGTGCGTGCTGATGTATCCAGATATGGAGTCACAGATGGATGGTGTTAATGATATGTTTTCATCAATGGGAAATTTCACAGCCGCATTTGGAATGGACCAGCTGAACTTTGGTACACTGGTTGGTTTCTACGCAGTTGAAGGTGGAAATATTCTTGGAATAGGCGGAGCCTTCTTCGCCGCTATTATTGGAATAACCGCACTAATGAAAGAAGAAAAAGAACGGACTGCAGAGTTCCTTCTTACCCATCCGGTTTCAAGAGTAAAGGTTATTTCAGAAAAACTCTTTAG
>JAILEL010000123.1 GCA_024687845.1 Eubacterium sp. | reverse complement strand
CCCAAGAATTTAGAACCGTTTTTATACATCAAAAAATCTCCTTAAATGTATTTCTCCCCCATACCTTTAAGACGACTCACCAAGGAATAATTATACGCTAATAATAAGAAGGTAGTCAAACGACAAATTGTGAATTTTTATAGATTTTAGTAAAGCTATATTAGGTCACTGAATTTCTATATTCTTCCCAATATGAGCCTATTTTTTCCTCATTTAACTTCTCTCCGATTACAATAAAAAGCTCCTGTCCGGCTGATGTCGGACTGATCTGAATGTCAGAGGCTGTGGCATTTACCTCAAGCCATCTTGTATCCTTGTCATCATCTGGTGTTTCTTCATTTTCATCTCTGATAAATCCTTTTAATCTTATAACATTTCCGGTATTCTCATCTTCAAAGATTCTTTTTATTGTTTCTGGCAGCCTTTTTATTGGCGTTTTTACATGAAAATAGAAAAGTGAATCAAATCTTTCTTCTTCGGAGCCTGAAGTCTTTATCATATCCCCTGAAGAATAGCCGCTCCTGATAAGACTCGTAAAATCATCAGACGATATTTTGCCTTTATTCCAGATATAAACCTTTTTGACCTTTCGATTGCATTTACAATCAAGTAATAAGGAATTAATCTTACTTAGTATCACATCTTCATTATATTTATGAGCCTTACTGATAATCACACATCCAGCCCTTGATATCTGGGATACAAGAAAATATTTAACCGCATCAGACAAGCCTTCCTTCTGATCAAAAACATTTTCTTCAACTATAGTAAGAATATTTCCCATTTCATACCAGCGTTCCAGAGGCTCCTCATACAGAAGATCCATAAAATCATCTACATCAAAAACCCCCGAAGGCTCCACCAGAACCTGATCATACTTTTCCATAGCCATGGCTATAAGCTTGGTTTTGAGTCTCCTACGGGCACAGTCCTTATCTCCACCAATAACCATTTCTATATGACAGCTATCCCCAAGCTGCTGCTCAAGCAGAAGTCTGTCAACATTTATTGCCCCATGATCATTTACAATTATGGCAACCTTTTTCCCTGCTTCAACAAAAAACCTTGCATATTCAGTAATAAATGTGGTCTTTCCCGATCCGAGAAATCCCGTTATAAGATCCACCTTAATCATCTTTTGTCAAGAACCTCCATAATTCAGTATCTACATTCACTTCAGAAAGTCAGTCCCGATAATGTCTGCTCCGCGTATCTTCATAAGCTCTGCCTCTGTAATATCATTTATTGTAAAGATATAACTGATAAGTCCACTATCTTCACCCGAAAGAACCTCCGCCGCTTCCTCTGTATAGTATTCCTTTGCTGTACTGAAGCTGATTATATTCTCCTGTTTACAGTAATCTACAAACTTTTCCGGTGTAGCTATAATATCCTCTCTCCTCTCATCACTGTCATAATAGAGATTAATAAGCGGAAAATCATAGCACTCTCTGGCAGCTCTCACCATTTCCGTAGTCTGTCCACCAGCTATCAGCCTGTTTAAAATATCAGTTTGTCCATTTGCCGTTTCAACAAGGACTCTATAATACTCTAAAGTATCTTCGTAGCTTCTATGCCCCGCATCGATCATTACATACATATCTGTATGCTGCTTCATAAATTCAAAAAGCTCCGCCAAGCTTGTAGCAGTGTACTCACCCTGAATCTTAAAGCCCATGAACTCTTCATATGTGCAGAGATGCTTGTCAGAATCATCTAACGGGTACTCCTGCCCGAGTCTCAGCTCCCAGTCATTTTCCGTCCAGATATTATCCTCACCACTATGAGCGAGAACAAGCACTCCATCACTTGTAAATGATACATCTGCCTCAAAAAGTCTATATCCTTCTGAATACTTTAACTCAAGGCAATCGATAGAATTGATATAGCTTTTCTCACCATCCATACCACCAAGCGCATGCATGATATATTCGCTGTCTTCAACAGTTTTTCTATAGTCCGACACATATTCCTGTAATGACTTTCTATCAACATCGTCCTTGTCATCATCTCTGTCATCACCATGAAAAAAGAATAACAGAGTAAGAGCCAAGGTAACTCCAATTATCAGAACGATAAATAAATTAAGAATGAATCTATAATATCTTTTTTCAAACATTATACTCTTTATATCCTTTACTTATCAGATTTTCTCAGTTTATCACAAAACTCCACTCAATTACAGTTGCAAATATAAGTCAAGTCAAAAGGAGCATCCCGCGATGCTCCTAAATCACAATTACTTATTATTCTTATTCTTCTTACCACGCGCTCTATTCTTATTTTTAGGCCTATATGGCTTTCCGCTTCTGGTTCTCACTATCTCTTCTTCTGCCGTAGCATCAACAGTTACCTCAGAAATATCGCCATTAGCATCGGTTGAAGTATCTCCACCCGATGAATAACCATCATAGAACATACCCATAAGCTTTTTCTCATTAAGCCTATTATATACATACCGTCTGAAAAGGGTATAAACAACCGATACCAGTGGAATGAATATAATCATTCCGCCTACTCCGAAAAGGCTTCCACCTACTGTAACTGAAACAAGTACCCATATGCCCGGAAGGCCGACAGAGCTTCCAACAACTCTAGGGTAAATAATATTTCCCTCGATCTGCTGGATGATTAAAAAAGTTATCAAAAAGACAAACGCCTTTATTGGATTCACGAGAAGAATCAATAGGAATCCTATACCACATCCGATAAATGCGCCTACTATCGGAATAAGAGCCGTTGCACCTATAAGCACACTTATAAGCATAGAATATGGCAACCCCATAATCTGCATTACTACAAAGAACATACTTCCTAAGATAAATGCTTCTAAGCACTGTCCTGAAATAAAATTCGCAAATGTCTTACTTGTCAGCATTGCTATTTCTACTAATCGGTCAGCCGTTTCCTTCTTGAGCAGAGCATATGTCATTTTCTTGAACTGAAACTTTAATTTTTCCTTTTGAGCTAAAACATATATTGCAAAAATGAACCCTATTATGAAGTTAGTTACTCCGGACACGATGCCGGTAATAGCATTTATTCCACCTTCAAGCATACTATTCAGATATTTTTTCAGGAATCCTGTAACATCCTCAAGAATAGCCTTCCAGTCATTCGCCAGCTCCTCAATCAAATCCTGGATTATATCGTTTACGCCGAAATTATCCTCGGCCCATTTTGAAATATTCATGACTCCTACAGGAATCTGCTTAACAATCTGGGAAATCGTATCAGCCAGCTGTGGAACAACCATATATAAGATGAGTGCAACTAAGAAAAATGTAACAAGTAATGTCAGAACAATTGCAAGGGCACGCCTTATCCCTGCCCATTTTTCATCAGGGAACTTATCTCTGTTTCTAAAAAGGTATTTCTCAATACCTCTCATTGGTACATTTAATATAAATGCTATAGCAGAGCCAAGAATAAAAGGAAGGAATATATTTACAAGCTTCGCCACTCCATTATACAGATGCCCTATATTATAGATAAGAAAAAATACAATTATAAGAAAACATCCTACAAACAGATTCTTCCTTACTCTCTCATCCTTAAAAAATTTCATACTATTAACCTCATTTAAATTAGTCTGTAACAGTTCAGTAGGTGCTTCAAAAAAATAAAGACACTACCTACATTTAACAAAACATAAATAGTGTCTATATTTTACAATTATTTTTTAATAATTTAAACTACTTTTTTAAGGCTTCTTTTTACAACACCCTTCGGATCTAAAATAAGAAGTCTTACAACCCAAACTATAAGTCCAAGTGCAACAACCGAAAGTCCAAGAAATGTATCATTTAACATATCAATTGGTGCTGGACTAAAATACTCAGCATGTAACTCAGAGAATTCAAATATTGCATCTACGAGCCACATTATTGAAGCTCCCCAATACATAAATATCAGAATTCCAAGTTTCATATCATCATTTTTTCTGTTATACCATTTAACTGTAGCAATAACTGCTGCAAAAACAGTAATAAGAAGTGTCATATTGCGCCCCCTTCCAATCTGACAGTTTTTATACTTTTTGTATCATATTTTTAGGAAAACTGTATATTAAACTGTTTCAAATGAATTATCAGTTTCAGGACGCTTAACTATATGCTCTGCTATTGCACAGATTCCAGCCCATACCAAGGTAATAAGCACAGCCATAGAAACTCCAACTGTCGCCATCTCCTTAAACATTTCCATCATATCAGCATGATCACTCATTGCAGTGAGGAATGGGAACCATGGAACGACCTCTCCATGCCAGATATGCTCGAACATCAGAAGGAAGCTTCCTCCCCAAAGCATGTTGCTAAGCCACTTAAGTTTTCTATGTAATGGAAGCTTTGCACCACTTGCATTCCCAACATCAGTTACGTCACTTGATTCAACTGAATCAACCTCTACCTTCAGATCAGATTCTATCTTCTTCTCACTAACTTTTCTAACTGCAGTTACAACAACTGCCTCAGCTGCTGACACCAAAAAGCATGCCATAATGATACCTCCTGTTATTTGCATTTTATAAACAACGTTACTATTCACGGTTTATGAGATAAGTAACAAAAATGACTGCTTGCAGGCGCTTTTTGTTTACTTATCTCATAATACCTGCGATTTAGCCGTCGATTACATAGTAATCGATGGTCCGAACGAAGTGAGGATGCGTTCTGCATAACAGAACCAAGGATTGCCATGCAATCCTTGCATATCACGTAGTGATATGGCACAAGCAGGAACTCAAAAAACACGATTCAGTGCTGCGTAAGCAGCAATAGAACATCACATATAAGCTTATTTATGCTTGCATAAGAATAAGCTTTATGCGATGTGGACTTAAGAGTGTTTTTGGAGTTAACCGTGAATAGTAACATTTTGATATATGATTCAAAAAATAATTCAAAAATTGCTTGACTTAGATATTAACATGTGATAATATATACATCGTTGCAGCGATGAGATTGCTGATACGGCATGAAAGATGTAAATGCATCGTTGTAATATTATCGTATGTGCGCGAGTGGCTCAGCGGTGGAGCACCTCCTTGCCAAGGAGGGGGTCGCGGGTTCGATTCCCGTCTCGCGCTCTTATTTTTTCTAAAGAATGCCCTAAAACAATTCGTTTCAGGGCGTTTTTATTTTGTTAAAAAAGAGCGTGTAAAATTAAGTAATTTACTCAACTTAAATATATGGGTAGCAGTAGAGTAATATTGTTAAAAAAGAGCCATTTATAGGCTGTTTTTTTGTAATATTTATTATTTGAAATTTATAGTAATATAATATATAATCCCTCTTATGTGTAAATAAAGGGCTTTTTTCATTTAATATAAGATATTTTTATTCTGAACTGAGAATATATCACAGGTGAATAAATGAAAGCATTTTTGCAAAATATCAAATCAGGATTTGGTAAAGTAATCAGAAAATCATATGAGATTCCTTTGTGGCAATGGCTCCTTGTAGGTTTCTTGCTTTCAATCGTAGAGGTTGTTCTTCTGGAAACTCTTGGTAGAAGATCTCTTCTTGCTCCATTTGTTTTTATTTTTTATAATCCGCTTGTTTTCTTATATAATATTGTGATTGCTTTTTTCTCATTATCATTTTCTCTTCTTTTTAAGAGAAGAGGTTTTGTGATGTGTTTTATTATGTTGCTTTGGATAGGTGTTGGTACGATTAACTTCGTGCTGCTGGGATATAGAATAACACCTTTCTCAGCTATAGATTTTCTTATGTTCTCTGATGTTCTGAGTATGTTTAATATATACTTCAATTTAGTCCAGAGAATTGCCATTGTAATCGCGGGGATTGTCTTTATCACAGTTGTTGTACTTGCATTTTTAAAAACTCCGATGATAAAGGAGAAGGTTAATTATATTCAGGCTATTATCGTTATTTTGATATCCTTTATAGTTGTATATATATTTACATTCCTTGCCCTGGAAACATCTCTTATTTCAGATAAGTTTACAAATCTTGGTGTTGCATATAAAAACTATGGATTTGTATATTGTTTTTCTAATAGCGTTATTGATCAGGGCATAAGTAAACCTGAAGGCTATAGCAAAACACTTGTGGATTCTTATGTGGAGGGTGCGCTTGAGACGAAGGATGATGTACATGAGGTTCAATATAAATATAAGATGAATAAAAAACAGCTTCCTGACATTATTGTCATTCAGCTGGAATCCTTTATAGATATAAATCGCGTAAGCGGTATTCATACAGATAAGGAATCGATTCCTAACTTTAAATCTTTTATGGAGGAATACCCATCCGGAAGGCTTACAGTTCCTGCAATTGGTGCCGGAACTGCTAATTCAGAATTTGAGATTCTGACTGGTATGAAGAGTAAATTATTTGGTGCAGGAGAGTATCCGTATAAAACAATTCTGACAGAAAAACCGTGTGAAAGTATGGCTCAGATTCTTCGTCAGAATGGATATGGAACGCACGCTATACATAATAATAAAGCCAAATTCTATTCAAGAGATTTAACCTATGCAAACCTTGGCTTTGAAACCTTCACTTCTCTTGAATATATGTTGCATTTTAATAAAACCAGAACCGGTTGGGCGAAGGATGACTGTCTGCCGGAAGAAATCTTTAAGGCTCTTGATTATGATGATAAGCCGGATCTGGTATATACGATTTCGGTACAGGGACACGGTAGATATCCTAAGAATGAACTTAAATGTAAAGAACATGTCAAAGTAACTCTTGATAAGGATGATCCAGAACTTACTAATCAGTTTGGCTATTTTGTAAACCAGTGTTATGAGATGGATCAGATGATAGGGCTGTTGAAAAGAAGACTGGATATCAGAGGAAGAGATTATGTTCTCCTGCTTTATGGAGACCATATTCCAAGTCTTACTTTTGATGAAGGACAGTTCGTCGATGGTGAAGAGAATCAAACAGATTATGTTATTATAAGTAGTTTTGATCTGGGGCTTGAAGATAGAGACCTCTATGCTTATGAAATGTCGGATTATTTACTTAGAGCTGTCGGATTTACTCCTGGAATTATGCAGGATATTCATAGAAAATATTTTAACACTGAGGTTCCTGATTCCCAAAGTCTGCTTGATGCTGCTGTACAGGGAATTGGTGGTGATTCATCAAATAATGACATTTATGATTATGCTGTCCATAATATAGAGTACGATATGCTCTATGGCGATGGATTTACTTTTAATTATATTCAGCCTTACCAAAAAGCTGATATGCGGCTTGGGCTATATGATATAACCATTGATGAGATATCCTATAATGATTCTACAGGAAGTCTTGTTGTAAGAGGTCAGAACTTTACCCCATTTTCCAAGGTTTTGATAAATAACGAGCGACAACGTACTTCCTATGTTGATGAAAATACAATTCTGGTTTCTGCAGATTCGTTGGAGAAACCACCAAATTTTGGCGATAGCATAGTGGTTGCGCAGATAGATAAGGATAAACATGAACTAAGCAGGACCAAAGTATGGTTCTATCAAGGTGAGTAAATTAGAAATTACATATATACATGGAGAAAAATTATGGTAAGAGAAGATATCAGAAATATTGCGATTATAGCACATGTTGACCACGGTAAGACAACACTTGTTGATGGCCTTCTGAGACAGAGTGGTGTTTTCAGAGAAAATCAGGAGGTTGCTGAGAGAGTCATGGACTCTAACGATATTGAGAGAGAGCGTGGAATTACAATTCTTTCCAAGAATACGGCAGTAACCTATAATGGAATTAAGATTAATATTATTGATACTCCGGGACATGCTGATTTCGGTGGCGAGGTTGAGCGTGTTCTTAAAATGGTAAATGGAGTAATTCTTGTAGTTGATGCTTTTGAAGGTCCTATGCCTCAGACCAGATTCGTACTTCAGAAGGCTCTTGATCTTGACCTTTCAGTTATTGTCTGTGTTAATAAGATAGACAGACCTGATGCAAGACCTGAGGCTGTCGAGGAGGAGGTTCTTGAGCTTCTTCTGGATCTTGATGCAAATGAGAAACAGCTTGACTGTCCTTTCGTTTATGCGTCAGCAAGAGATGGGGTTGCTTCTTATTCTGCTGATGAGCCGGGAACTGATATGAAACCTCTTTTTGAGACTATTATCAATTCTATTCCAGCACCTGAAGGTGATCCTGATAGAGGAACTCAGATTCTTATCAGCACAATTGATTATAACGAATACACAGGACGTATTGGTGTTGGTAAGGTAGATAATGGTACAATCAAGGTTAATCAGGAAGCTCTCATCGTAAATCATCATGAACCTGGAAGAAGAGAAAAGGTTAAGATTACTAAGCTTTATGAGTATGAAGGACTTTCCAAAATAGATGTAAATGAAGCTACAGTTGGTTCTATAGTTGCTGTATCAGGTATAGCTGATCTTAAAATCGGTGATACCATCTGTTCAGTTGATGAACCGGATGCTATTCCATTTCAGAAGATTACTGAGCCGAC
Source organism: Eubacterium sp. (assembly GCA_024687845.1). The sequence goes on along the minus strand of JAILEL010000123.1, from coordinate 30,304 downwards.
TATTTCCATGAATTTCATGGTAAATGATTCTCCACTGGCAGGTAAAGAAGGCAAATTCGTTACCAGCCGTCAGATTAGAGACAGATTATACAGAGAGCTTAATACTGATGTTTCTCTAAGAGTTGAAGATACAGAATCTACAGATTCCTTCAAGGTATCCGGACGTGGAGAGCTTCATCTTTCAGTTCTTATTGAAAATATGAGACGTGAAGGCTATGAATTTGCTGTAAGTAAGGCAGAGGTTATCTATAAAGAGGATGAGCGCGGAAAGAAGCTTGAACCATTTGAGATGGCTGTAGTAGATGTTCCTGAAGAGTTTGCCGGAACAGTTATTAATATGATGAGCATCCGTAAGGGTGAGCTTGCTGCAATGGGCAGTGCCAATGGAAATGTAACAAGGCTTGAATTTAGAATCCCTGCAAGAGGACTTATTGGATTCAGAGGTGAATTCCTTACAGCTACAAAGGGTAATGGTGTTATTAACACTGTATTTGATGGTTATGATCCATATAAGGGGGATATGAATTACAGATCCAATGGAAGCCTTATTGCATTTGAGGCTGGAACAGCAGTTACCTATGGACTTTTCAATGCGCAGGAGAGAGGAACACTCTTTATTGCTCCGGGTACTGAAGTATATGCCGGTATGGTTGTAGGAGAAACCGGCCGTTCTGAGGACATAGAGGTAAATGTATGTAAGACAAAACATCTTACAAATACACGTTCTTCAGGAGCTGATGAAGCTCTTAAGCTTGTTCCACCAAGACAGATGTCACTTGAACAGTCGCTGGATTTCCTGGATAATGATGAACTTCTTGAAATAACTCCGGTTAGTCTTAGAATCAGAAAGAAGATACTTGACTCAAGACTCAGAATGAGAGCTAATCGTAAATAGTTACAAAAAATTACAATATTTTTATGCAATTTTAGACGTTTATTGTTGAAAAATAATCATCAAAATGTTAAGATATTTTATATATATTTTGTTTTGGGGGTGTTGGTGTGGAAGAGACTAATAATAAGAGCTACGATGAATTCACACTGAATTTTAAACTGGAAGAGGATGTTCCTATAGATCAGTTTGAAATGACGATGTATAACTATGAGTTTGTGGGGAATAAGACCAAGTGTTCTTGTGTTGCTATAGATGGGGTTAGAGCATTACAATTCAAAGTTCCTGCTACATTGCCATTGGAGCAATTCCTTCGTAAGCAGTTATACAAAGGTGAATTCCTTGCTATGCTTTCGAATATTCTTAATCAGCTGATTTATTTTAATGAGAATAATATGCCTCTAAATAAATTGCTTTTGAATGTTCATTATATGTATATAGAGTTATCAACTCTTGATATTCAGCTTCTTTATATGCCTGTAACGAAGAATTTTTCAGATTGCAACGTTACAGAGTTTATTCAGACATTTATTGGCAAGGTCAGATTTGCCAATATGGATTCGGTTGAATGTGTTGATCAGATTCTCAAATATCTGGATAGCAAACTGATGTTTGATCTGGAAGACTTTTATAATTATATATTATCTCTTGAACAAGCAAATATAAATGAAGATACTTCAGGTTCAAGCGAGAATGAAGGAACATCAGTTCTTACAACCTCTGAGAATTATAATAACCCTGTTCCTTATCTGGTAAGAGTAGCTACCAATGAACTTATTCCTATTATGAATAAGGAATTCCTTGTAGGTAAATCTGTGAATTGTGATTATCAGATATCAGATAATTCAAAGATAAGCAGGAAGCATGCGATTTTCAGGATCAGTAATGGTGAATGCTATATCAGAGATAATAATTCAACTAATCATACATTTGTTAATGGTAAGCTTATCCAGCCGGGAGTTGAGATAATGCTTTCGAATGATGACTATATCAGACTTGGTGATGAAGAATTCAGATACTGGGTAAGATAAAAAGAAAAGCTCACTTTTGTGAGCTTTTTCTTTTTGTGAACTTTTCATTTTGTGAGCCTTTTTCGCTGTAAGTGAATGCTTAGCTAAGAGCATTCAAATACCTTTCGTTTATTTCAATTACTTTATTCATGGCTTCGATTCCCGGTGCACCTATGGTCTTTCTAAGGTTTACACAGGTTTCCAGACTTATGGCTTCATAGATATCATCTTCAAAGACTTCTGAATATTTCTTAAATTCATCTATACTTAAATCGTCTAAAGCTTTGTTGTTATCTATACAGTAAAGAACGAGACCACCGATGATACCGTGAGCATCTCTGAAAGGTACTCCCTTCTTGACAAGATAGTCAGCGGCATCGGTTGCATTTGTGAAACCGTTCATTGCGCTTTTTTCCATGTTTTCTTTATTAATTGTCATAGTGCTTATCATACCATCAAAAAGGACTATGCATCCTTTGACTGTATCTATAGCATCAAATGTAAGTTCCTTATCTTCCTGCATATCTTTATTGTATGCGAGTGGAATTCCCTTCATGGTAGTGAGCAGTGAAATGAGGGCACCATATACTCGTCCTGTTTTACCACGGAGTAACTCTGCAATATCCGGATTTTTCTTCTGAGGCATTATAGAGCTTCCGGTACTATAAGAATCATCCAGCTCTATGAATCTGTATTCGTTTGAATTCCAGATGATTATCTCTTCTGAAAAACGTGAGAGGTGCATGCTGATTGTAGCAAGCGCTGAGAGAAGTTCTATTAAGTAATCTCTGTCTGAAACAGAATCCATACTATTTAGGGTTGGACCTTCAAACTCAAGAAGAGCTGCGGTCAGTTCTCTGTCGAGAGGATATGTAGTTCCTGCAAGAGCGCCGGCTCCAAGTGGGCAGAGATTCATTCTTTCATATATATCAGAGAGCCTTGAATAATCTCTTTTGAACATTTCCATATAAGCTCCAACGTGATGAGCAAGTGTAACTGGTTGAGCCTTCTGTAAATGTGTGAAACCAGGCATATAGGTCTGAACATTATCCTTCATTATAGAGTGAAGAGTATTCATCAGATTCTTAAGAAGTTCTTTGATGTTTTTTATTTCATCTCTTGTATATAATTTCATATCAAGAGCAACCTGGTCGTTTCTGCTTCTGCCAGTGTGAAGCTTCTTACCAGTATCCCCGATTCTATCTATGAGATTTGCTTCAACGAAGCTATGTATGTCTTCGTATTCAGAAGTGATTTCCAGCTTTCCGGCCTGAACATCCTCAAAAATACTGTTTAATCCTTTCTTTATATCTTCAGCTTCGTCCTTGGAAATGATTCCAGTTTCGCCAAGCATAGTGGCATGTGCAATACTTCCGCGGATATCCTGAGCAAAGAATTTTTGATCAAATGAAATAGAAGCGTTAAAATTATACACTAACTGGTCAGTTTCCTTAGTGAAACGACCGCCCCATAACTGAGCCATGATTATTTACCTCTTGTCTTTAGATTACTTGATTTTTGGCGCTTTTAGTGCATCTAAAAGTGACTGAATCAAGCTTTTATAGTTTAACGCAATGTTTTATAAGTGGCAAGTAAAATGTTTATGTGATAAACTTTTATTTAATTAATATATGAGTGAGGAATATTTTGAATATAATGTATAGTATTAGAAAAATATTTATTGGTTTATTATGTATGGTGCTTATTCTTATGCCGGGCTGTGGACTCAGCATGGATGATTTCAGCCTTGATAATCCGGGCTTTGAGTCTTCTCAGGAAGAAACGCTTATGAGCTTTAATGATGTTGTTGATAAAGTGAATAAAGAGATATCTGATGGGACGGATGGAACTATTGCTTTTTATGTTTCGGATGAGGTGTCTGATTCTGAACTTAAAAACATTAATTATTCCATAGATACTATGAAGGGAAATGTTACTTCTATTACTACATATACTAGTTCTATAAAGAATCCTGGCAGCAGAAAGGTTGAATTATTCTTTGAGAGATCAGATGCTATGTATGCATATGATAATATCATTTCTGGTAAAGAGATTCCACAGGAGAAAACGAATGCTATAGAACTTACTTCCAAATGTAAAAATATTCTTTCTGAAACTATTATGAGTGCTATGTCTGATTATGAAAAAGAAATCGCAATACATGATTATATTGTAAATAACTGTGTTTATGGTTCAAGCGATAATCACGATGACTCTGAATATACTCCTTATGGTGTTCTTGTGAATGGAAAAGCGGTTTGCTCTGGTTATGCTTCTGCCATGAATCTTCTTCTTTCCTGCAGTGGCGTGGAAATCAGAGTAGTAAGTGGTAAAGCATATAGTAATAATGGTGAGTCTGATGAATTGGAGAATCATGCCTGGAATCAGGTTAAAATAAATGGAAACTGGTATAATGTGGATGCTACATGGGATGATCCTATGGGAGATACAGAAACATTATCCCATGAGTTTTTTAATGTCAATGATGATATTCTCAGTGATTCACATATTTGGGAAAAATCAAAATATGAGGTGTGCTCCAGTATGTCGGAGAATTATTATGTACATAATGGTTCTTATATAAGTGATATTTATTCTCTGGAGAGTTATCTTAAGACTAATCTTGTTGCTGGGATAAATAATGAAACAGAGTGCGCTCTTAATAATTTTGAAGTGAATGATGAAAACTTACAGTTTATTTTTGGGATAGATGGGGTGGAAACTGTGGGGTATTCATTGTCTGGAAATGTAAAATATAACATTCTAAAGGTTTACATAAATCGGTAAGTTTTACAAAATTGTTTAAAACCTCTTAAAAAGACGTTATATAACGGTAATATAAAATTAAAATTTGTGCAACATTTCCAAAAGAATTTGTTGAAATATTACAAGAAGTATGTTATTATATAGACAGTTAAGATAGATTTCTTAAATAATACTTAAAACCATCCTTTCACCAATCCCAGGTTCCTCGCCTGGGATTATTTCTGGATTAATAGTGAATATATGTTTTTGTTAGCACTCAAGTTAAAAGAGTGCTAATTTTTTATTGACTTATTGTTTGATAAGGGCTATTATATCTAATGTTGAAGTTAATTCAGGTTTTGTTATTCTGCATAAAGATAAGTTGGACAGTGTAACCTGGAAAAATAAAAATGAAAAGAGGCGTATAGTATGGCTATTCAAAAAGGAAATCTTTCAATCGACAGCGAGAATATTTTCCCAATAATTAAAAAGTGGCTTTATTCAGATCATGATATTTTCATCAGAGAGCTTATATCAAATGGTGTTGATGCAATCACTAAGATTAAAAGACTTGATTCTATGGGAGAAGCTACTGTTGAAGATAATGTAAAATATAAAGTAACAGTTTCTTCAAGTCCTGCTGAAAAAACAATAACTTTTGAAGATAATGGTATTGGAATGACCTCCGAAGAAGTTGAAAAGTATATTAACCAGATTGCTTTTTCAGGTGCTGCTGATTTCCTTGAAAAGTATAAGGACAAGGATCAGAGTGAGCAGATTATCGGACATTTTGGACTTGGCTTTTATTCAGCATTTATGGTTGCTGAAAAGGTTACTATTGATACACTTTCTTATAAGGATGGTGCTGAGGCTGTTCACTGGGAAAGCGATGGTGGCTTGACTTATGAGATGAGCGAGGGCAACAGGGATTCAAGAGGTACAACTATAACTCTTTATCTTGCTGAGGATTCTCTTGAGTTTGCAAATGAATACAGAGTTAAAGAAGTAATAAATAAGTATTGCTCATTTATGCCTATTGAGATTTATTACATAAATGAAGACAAGGCTAAGGAAAAACTCGATAAGGAAATTGAAGCAGAGGCTAAAATTGTTGAAGATAAAAAGGATGCTTTAAAGAAAAAGGAAGAGGACGATCTTATCGGTGATATCGATGAGGAAGAAGCAGATGCAGCTGAGGCTGAGGAAGTAGCTGCTGAAGACGATGATTCTTTTGAAGAAGTTGAAGATAAGGATGCTCCTAAGCCATTAAATGATATACATCCGCTTTGGACTAAAACTCCTGCTGATTGCAAGGATGATGAGTATATAGATTTCTATCAGCATCTGTTCCTTGATTTTAAGAAACCACTTTTCTGGATACATCTGAATATGGATTATCCATTTAACTTGAAGGGTATTCTTTATTTCCCAAGAATTAATCCTAATATGGATAAGCTTGAAGGAACGGTTAAGCTGTATAATAACCAGGTGTTTGTAGCGGATAATATCAAAGAAGTTATTCCAGAATTTCTGCTTGTACTTAAGGGGGTAATTGATTGTCCTGATCTACCGCTGAATGTTTCACGTAGTGCTCTTCAGAATGATGGTTTTGTGGCGAAGATTTCTGATTACATTACCAAGAAGGTTGCTGATAAGCTTATAGGAATGTATAAGAACCACAGAGATGAATATGAAGGCCTCTGGGAAGATCTTAGTCCATTTATCAAGTTCGGATGCCTAAGAGATAATAAATTCGATGAGAAGATGAAGGATTATATGATCTTTAAGAATCTTGAGGATAAGTTCATCACACTTCCAGATTATATAGAAGCTGCAAAGGAAACACATGAGAATCAGGTATTCTATATTTCAGATGCTGAAACTCAGGCTAAATATATTGAAATGTTTAAAGCTGAAGGAATAGATGCCATCTATCTGACTCATAATATCGATAATCCATACATAACGATGATGGAAGCAAGAGATGAAAATATCAAATTTGCACGTATAGATTCAGACGTCAGTGCAAGCTTTAAGGGTGAAGCACTTTCAGAAGAGGACGAAAAGAAATACACCGATGCGTTAACTGAAGCATTTAAGAAGGCTCTTGGTGTAGATGAGATTAAAATAAAGGTTGAGTCACTTAAGGATGAATCAGTTTCATCTATGCTTACCCAATCAGAAGCTGACAGACGTATGGCTGAAATGATGAAAATGTATGCTGATGCAGGAATGGGTGGTATGAACTTTGGAAATAAGAACACAGAAACACTTGTCCTGAATTCAAATAACAAGCTTGTTAAGTATGTTCTGGACAATCCTGAAGAAGAGATTACTCCTACAATCTGCAGCCAGCTGTATGACCTTGCAGTACTTGCTAACAAACCACTAACAGCAGAGGAACTTACAAGATTTGTTGCAAGAAGCAATGAGATTCTTACTAAGCTCATATAGTAACAACAAAATGTATATTGATTCGGATAATACATAAAAATAGTTGAATAAGCTATTCGAAAATGTAATAATATCAAATGATGTGTCGGTGTAGATGATGCACCGGCACTTTTTTTACAATACAGAAAACTTCATTTGCTATAAAGCAATCTATATTACTGGAGAGATAATGATGTTCGATTGGAAGAAACAATTCAATAGTATAATCCTTAAAAGAGGCCTTAATTATTATAAATCAGGCATGGTGCAGAGCGTTTATATAGACCGTGCTTCAAGTGCTTTTTGTGCTTCTGTTAAGGGGCAGGATGGAAAAAAATACACTGTGTCACTTCCGGCGGCAGTTGTCGCTAACAATTCGCCTTTTGATATACATTATGAAATGGAATGTAATTGTGAATATGCAAAGGATGGTAATCTTTGTAAACATATGGTTGCAATGCTATATAAATTGGAAGAGTTGAATATGATAAATAATGAAGACTCAGATGAAACTTCGCTATCTGATAATTCTCTCCAAAATAGTATTCAATCAAATGAAAAAAAGACTTTAAATAATTCTAATACTACCTCAAAAACAGACAGATCAAAGAACTTTAATCCTTTTATTAATGACAGTCAGCAGTTGAATAGAGGTGATTCTACTGACAAGAAACTGATGGGATATAAAGAAGAATATAGCTTTTTTGATCTGGGTTATATAACCAGGGATCTTGCATTTACGAAAGCAAATTATGAAAAAGCAAAAAAACTGATTGATGATGATAAAATATCTGGTTTCACGATTCATAGATACAATGCAAATTCCGGATTTGGCGGGCTGACCTTTCGTATAAGCGCTAAAATGCAGGATTCAACCTATTATAGTAACTGGTATGAAAATGTAACCATAGATATAACCCGCGATGCAGTAACCTATGTGTATTGTTCTTTATATAGCTGTCATGTGGTGAGTCAGACATCCTTAGAGGCGAAACGAAATAAAAAAAGTAAGGATTCGCTTTGCCCGCATGCCCTGGCTCTTCTGATTGCTTTCAGAAACTATATGTGTGTAAGTGGAAGATTTACAGATTTAACGTCGGATTCTGGTTTCAGACTTATTAAGAAGTTTTCACCTAATCTTGCTATGAATGATGAGCCTGAGGAAGAAATAACAGAAGTCAGTGTTGTCAAAAATGTTAACCTTGAACCTGTTGTTGTTATGGATGCATCCAAAATCTTCCTTGAGTTTAAGCTTGGTAAAAGCAAGATGTATAAACTTAAGAGCATTGAAGAGCTTGTTGACAGTTATAATAAAAAAGAAATACTTAAGCTTGGAAAAAACAATGAGATAGATTTTCAGACTGAGGATTTTACGCCGGAAAGTGCTGAACTTTTTGGCTATATAATGTCAGTATATAATGAGGATCAGGAGAAACAAAGCTTCCTTAAGAATAATAATAGTGTCTTTAGTTATTATTCCAGCGCTATGCTGAGTGAATTATCAAAGAACTTTATTCCTTTGTTTGGTTCAAAACTGGATATGTTTTTTGATATCTATGATGGAAGAAGTGTTCCTTTTGTAAATGCAGAATACTATAGACGCAATGAGCCGGATATTTTTCTTTCTGAAAATGTGGTAAAGGTTACGATTTATGGAAAGAAAATTGTAGATGAAAATGGTGTATTCCAGGGGATTAAATTAGAATCTGATAATCTCAGATTCTTCAATGGCAGCAAGTTCTCATATTACTATGATACAGGGCATCTCTATAGAATTACCAGAGAAAATAGTGATGCAATAAGTGCTTTCTCTGATAATTCAAATAACGGAAGTATAATAATCGGAAGAAACAGTCTTGCTGATTTTTATTATGATGTGCTTCCTCAGATAGAAGAGTATGTTGAATATATAGAGGATGATTCAAAAACTATTCAGGAATACCTTCCACCGCGACCTGATTTTACATTTTATCTGGATACAGATACGAAAAATGTTTATTGCAAAGTCAGAGTTCAATATGACGATGATAAATATTTTATCGACTTTAATCCTGATATGACACTTAAAATAAGTGGTTACAGAAATAGAAAATATGAAAATGAGATTGCTTCGGTAGTTCTGGACTTTTTCCCTACATTTTATGGAGATATTAAATCTTTTGGATTCGAAAAGAATAACGATTCTTTATATGAGTTTCTTTCTGGTGGTGTTAAGAAGCTGATGATGTACGGTGAGGTACAGTCTACACCTGCATTTGACAGCCTTAAACTGAAAAAGAAATGGAATATGTCAGTCGGAGTTTCAGTTCAGAATGATCTTATGAATCTTTCTATTATTTCAGACGATATCTCTGTAGAAGAACTTAGTGATATTCTTAAAAGCTATAAGAAGAAAAAGAAATATCACAGACTTAAGAATGGCGATTTCATCAGTATGGAGGATTCGAATATCCTTGCTATCAGTGAAATGCTTGATGCGTTACAGCTATCTCCTAAGGATTTCATTAAGAAAAAGGGAAATGTAAATGTTCCTCTGTATAGAGCTCTATATCTTGATAAGATGCTTGAGGAGCATGAGGAAATCAGTTCAGAAAGAGACAGGAACTTCAAAAATCTTGTAAGAAGTTTTAAAACCACTAAGGATGCAGATTATGAGCTTCCGCCCAACCTTGAAAATACACTTAGAAAGTATCAGAAGAATGGATTCAGATGGCTGATGACAATGGATACATATGGCTTTGGCGGTATACTTGCTGATGAAATGGGACTTGGAAAAACCTTGCAGGTTATTTCGATGCTTCAGGCGAGAAAGATTTCCGGTGCTGAAGGAACTTCTCTTGTAATCTGTCCTTCATCACTAGTATATAATTGGCGGGAGGAATTCATCAAGTTTGCTCCGGATATGAAGGTATGCTGTGTGGTTGGCAACAAATCAGAAAGAGAAGATATAATCAGAAATGCATTTTCAGATTATAACGATGTTCTTATTACCTCGTACGATCTTCTGAAAAGAGATATTGATCTCTATGCTGATGCTTCCTTTGATTATGAGATAGTTGATGAGGCTCAGTATATAAAGAATCATAATACAATGGCTACTAAGTCGGTTAAGGTAATTAGCAGTAAACATAGAATAGCTCTTACGGGTACACCTATTGAAAACAGACTCAGTGAACTGTGGAGTATTTTTGATTATCTGATGCCAGGATATCTTTATAGTTATGAAAAGTTCAGAACTGACTATGAATCAGTTATAGTATCCAGAGCAGATGATGAAACAAGTCAGCAGCTTCGGAGAATGGTTTCTCCATTTATTATGAGAAGGCTTAAGAAAGATGTTCTTAAGGATCTGCCTGAGAAGATTGAGGAAACAAGAATTGCAGTTTTCGAAAATGAGCAGAAAAAGCTGTATGATGCTCAGGTTCTGAAACTTAAAAATATGCTGGAAGATGCATCTGATGCAGATATGAAAAAGCAGAAAATACAGGTGCTTGCTGAACTTACAAGACTTCGTCAGATATGTTGTGATCCTTCGCTTATTTTTGAAGATTACAAATCTGGTTCTGCAAAGCTGCAGGCTTTGATGGATCTTCTGAGTAATGCTATTGAAGGTGGACACCGCTCGCTTGTATTTTCTCAATTTACTTCAATGTTTGAAATTATTGAGCCTGTACTAAAAAAAGAAGGAATAGAGTATTATAAGATTACAGGTCAGACCTCAAAGGAAGAAAGGGCGAGATTAGTTAAGGCTTTTAATGAAGGTGAAACACCAGTGTTCCTTATTTCACTTAAAGCTGGAGGTACTGGACTCAATCTTACAGGTGCAGATACTGTTGTTCATTATGATCCGTGGTGGAACGTGGCTGTTCAGAATCAGGCTACGGACAGAGCTCATCGTATAGGTCAGACGAAAATAGTTACTGTATATAAGCTTATTGCCAAGGGGACTATTGAGGAAAAAATAGTGAAGCTCCAGGAGACTAAGAAAGAGCTGGCTGAAGAGATTCTCAGTGGCGAAACAGGCAATCTTGCAAATATGACAAGAGAAGAGCTGATGGATCTTTTGGATAGCTGATAAAAGTATAAATATTTTACAAATCGATACCAGTAATTTCGTGAAGTGACTGTTATTTTTTCATTGCTTGAAAATGAAAAATTCGATATAATAGTTTTGTGTTGTTATTTTCAACGCAAAAATGTTTTAAGGGGTTAAATGGAATATGGCTAAACTATTTATAAAAGCTCAGGATCTTGAAGAGTATGATTCTGTTAAGATATTTAATGAGAGGGGAAAAGAAGTTTATTATACTAAGGACGACTTTATTGCAACAGGTCACCGCATCAAGATATATTTAGCAGAAACCATTAATGAATGTGCTTATGTGCAGGAAAAATACACTAGAGATGGTATCTGCTTTGAATTTGCTGCCAGAGATAAGTTTGGTAATATCGAAAGAGATAAAAGATCTTCTCATCAACGTTATCGTATAGACTTTGATGAACCATGGGAGATTGAAGGTGATGCTGTTATATGGCAGTATGTTGTATATAGTGGCGCACTTGAGATAATGAGAGTTAAAAGCGAGCCATATCTGATTCAGGGACAGGCACTTAATATGTGTGAAACACATATTATGGAGTTTGATAATGATTCGGATGTATTGATTGGACTAACTTTTGCTCTTGCGGTATATGCTTTAAATAAATATCAATATTAAAGAAGTAAGTAGCTCACCGGGGACGGTTCTTCGTGAGTCGTTCTACGACCCACGAAGAACCGTCCCCGATGGGCGAAATAAGTGTTATGGAAAACAATAATTCAATAAGGAATTCGTTTTTACTGTTACTAACAGCAATTATTTGGGGGACTTCATTTGTTGCCCAGTCGGCTGGAATGGAATATATCGGTCCGTTTACTTTCAGTGTGATAAGATATATTCTTGGTGGTACAGTACTTATTCCTGTTATCTTATTCATTAGAAAAAAATCAGATAATCCGGGTGATTTAAAACTTTCAGTAAAGTATGGAATTGGATGTGGAACTATTCTGTTTGCTGCCAGCAATTTTCAACAGATTGCTATGCTTAAGGCATCTGCAGGTAAGGCAGGGTTCATTACAGCTCTGTATATAATTCTCGTTCCGATTATAGGTATATTTTTTAAGAAAAAGACTTCAAGAATTATATGGCTCAGTGTAATTCTGGCACTTATAGGTCTTTTTTTTCTGTGTATAGGCAGAAATGGAAGCTATACATTTGAAATATCAGATATTGAGCTTCTTATATGCTCGCTTATTTTTTCGTTCCATATTATTTTTGTTGATAAGGCAAATTCACATGATGTGGATGGCGTAGTTGTATCATCAGTTCAGTTTTATATGGCGGCTTTTTTAAGTATGTTTTTTGTCTATCCTATAGATGGGTGCTATCTTAATATGATGCCTTCTTTGGAGCTGATCAGGTCAGCCCTTCCTGCTTTATGTTATTCCGGTTTCATGGCGTGTGGAGTTGCTTATACTCTTCAGATAGTTGGTCAGAAGGATGTTAATCCAACAGTTGCATCCCTTATTATGAGTCTGGAATCAGTTGTTTCAGCAATTTCGGGTTTTGTGGTACTACGTCAGAAACTTTCAGTTGATGAAATAATAGGTTGTATTATAATGTTTGTTGCTATTATTTTTGCAGAGCTTCCGATTGGAACGAATAAGAAAAGTGAACAAAGTAATGCGTGAATTAGTAATAGATTTAGAAGAACATTGAAATTATAAAAAGAAAGAAAATGAATTATGGCACATTTGGATCAAAAGAAAATTAGAAATTTCTGTATTATCGCTCATATCGATCATGGTAAGTCAACCCTTGCCGATAGAATTATTGAAATGACAGGAACTCTGACAGAGAGAGAAATGCAGGCTCAGGTTCTTGATAATATGGATATTGAGCGTGAGCGTGGTATAACTATAAAGTCGCAGGCTGTACGTATCATTTACAAAGCAAATGACGGCGAGGAGTACATTCTTAATCTGATTGATACTCCTGGACATGTCGATTTTAATTATGAGGTTTCACGAAGCCTGGCTGCCTGTGAAGGTGCTGTTTTAGTTGTAGATGCTGCTCAGGGTGTTGAGGCTCAGACTTTGGCCAATGTATATATGGCTATAGATCATGAACTTGAGGTTTTTCCTGTTATTAATAAGATTGATCTTCCTTCGGCTGAGCCGGAAAGAGTTAAAAATGAGATAGAAGATGTAATAGGAATAATGGCTGAGGATGCACCGCTTATTTCAGCAAAGAATGGAATTAATATAGAGGCGGTTCTTGAGGCTATAGTACAGAAGATTCCTGCACCGGATGGAGATAATGATAAGCCATTTAAGGCGCTGATTTTTGACAGCCTTTACGATTCCTATAAGGGAGTTATTATATTCTGCCGTGTATTTGATGGAAATATAAGAAAAGGTTCACGAATTCATATGATGGAAACTGGAGCCGAGGCTGAAGTTGTAGAGGTTGGTATATTTGGAGCTGGGCAGTTTATTCCTCAGGATGAGATAAGTGCCGGAATGGTTGGATATATTACTGCGTCTCTTAAAAATGTCAGAGATACTGAAGTTGGTGATACAGTTACTGATGCAGACAATATGTGTGCTGAGGCACTTCCGGGATATAAAAAAGCAAGACCTATGGTTTTCTGTGGTATATACCCTGAAGATGGCGCAAAATATCAGGAGCTTAAGGAGGCTCTTGAAAAACTTCAGCTGAATGATGCGGCTCTTTTCTATGAACCTGAGACAAGTATAGCACTTGGTTTTGGTTTCAGATGTGGTTTTCTCGGACTGCTTCATCTGGAAGTAGTACAAGAGAGACTTCAGAGAGAGTATAACCTTGATATCATTACAACAGCTCCATCAGTTGTATATAAGGTTCATAAAACAAATGGTGAGGTAATAGATCTTACAAATCCTTCTAATCTTCCTGATCCTTCAGAGATTGAATATATGGAAGAGCCAATGGTTGATGCTGAAATAATGGTTACATCGGAATTTACGGGAGCTATAATGAAGCTCTGCCAGGAAAGAAGAGGAATCTATAAGAGTATGGAGTATATTGAGGAGACGAGAGTACTTCTCAAATACGAACTTCCTCTTAATGAGATAATATATGATTTCTTTGATGCTCTTAAGTCCAGATCAAGAGGTTATGCTTCGTTTGATTATGAACTTAAGGGATATACAAGATCAAAGCTTGTTAAACTTGACATCCTGATCAATAGAGAAAATATCGATGCATTATCATTTATCGTATTTCAGGATTCTGCATATGAGCGTGGAAGAAAAATGTGTGAACGTCTGAAAAAAGAAATTCCAAGACATCTTTTTGAAATTCCTATTCAGGCTGCAATCGGTGGAAAGGTTATCGCCAGAGAAACGATTAAAGCTCTTCGTAAGGATGTGCTTGCTAAATGTTATGGTGGTGATATCACAAGAAAGAAGAAGCTTCTTGAAAAACAGAAGGAAGGTAAGAAGAGGATGCGTCAGGTTGGTTCAGTTGATGTGCCACAGCAGGCATTTATGTCAGTTCTGAAGCTTGACGAAGATTAAAGCTATTTCTGACACGTGGGGGTGTGTATGAAAAGACCGCTTAGTTTATATGTTCATATTCCATTTTGTAAACATAAATGTATATATTGTGATTTCTTGTCGTCTGCTGATTATACCAACTCTGAACAGATTCAGTATATAAATGCCCTGATGAGTGAAATACGTATGTATAAACCGTTTGCAGACAGATATAATGTCAAAACGATTTATATTGGTGGTGGAACTCCTTCTATAGTAGATGAGGCACTTATTGGCAAGATATTAGATACTATTTTTCATATATTTAAGGTTGATAGATTCCCTGAAATCACCATAGAGGTTAATCCCGGGACAATCAAATATACAGATATGATAAGCTTCAAGGAATATGGGATAAACAGGATATCCATGGGACTTCAGTCTGCTGATGATGACATATTGAGAGCACTTGGAAGGATACATAGCTTTGAGGATTTTCTTCAGGGGTATGAATATGCCAAAAGAGCAGGCTTTGAAAATATCAGCGTAGATGTTATGAGTGGACTTCCTATGCAGGATGTGCATACTCTGGTGGATACACTTACTAAGGTTACTGAACTTAAGCCTCAGCATATATCTGTTTATTCTCTACAGGTTGAGAAGGGAACTCCGCTGGCTGAAAGAGATGATCTTATAGATCTTATTCCTGATGAAAATATAGACAGAAATATGTATGCTATGACTAAAAAAGTTCTTGCAAGCTCAGGGTATAAAAGATATGAGGTTTCCAATTATGCCATTCCGGGATATGAGAGCAGACATAATATTGTTTACTGGACGGGTGGTCAGTATATAGGATTTGGACTGGGCGCTTCTTCATATTTTAAAGGGGAAAGATTCTCGAATACAACTGATATGAATGAATATATCGAGCTTTGTGAGGATGTAAGACAAGAGCTTACAAAGGATACTGACAGAGTACGTCTATATGAAAGTGCTGCCAAAATTCTCAGGAAAAATGTAGAAACCATATATATTGATTCAAGAATAGAAGAATTCATGTATCTGGGACTTAGAATGACAGAAGGAGTCAGTCGAATGGAATTCAAGAACAGATTCGGAAGAGAAATTTTTGATGTATATGGTGAGATAATCAACAAATACGCTGATTCGGGTTATATGCGGGTAACCGATAATAGAGTTATGTTAACTGATATTGGTATCGATGTCAGCAATTACATTTTGGCTGATTTTTTGCTGGATAAATAAATTATTGATAACTGAACAGTTGTATTTTTTTTGTTACTATTTACGGTTGACTCCAAAAGTGCCTGCAAGCAGTCATTTTTGTTACCAATCTCATAAACCGTGAATAGTAACGATTTTTTTTTAAATTTACTTGACATAAGACACTCTGCGGGTGTACATTATTAGAGATGATTAGCACTCGGAATATTTGAGTGCTAACAAATAAAAATTTAATAAAGGATGGTGATCAAATGGGACAGGATTTTGAATACGATCTTGATGCCAGAAAACAGACCATCCTCAGAGTTATCATTTCCAATTACCTCGAAACGGGTGAACCGGTTGGATCACGAACTATATCTAAACTGTCTGATCTGAATCTCAGTTCTGCTACAATAAGAAATGAGATGGCTGATTTGGAAGAGCTTGGATATATCGTACAGCCACATACCTCTGCTGGACGTATTCCTACAGATAAGGGCTACAGATTTTATGTAGATAAGGTTATGTCTGAAAAGGAAGAAACCAAACGCAGTGAAGGTGCCCTGTTGGAGAGGGTTGACAAACTGGAAGCTCTGCTGATGCAGGTTGCCAAGGTTCTTGCATATAATACACAATATGCAACGATGGTTACCACACCTCAGCTTAGAAATAAACAGGTTAAGTTTATCCAGTTGTCACAGGTGGATGAAGAAGAGCTGGTTGCTGTAATAGTTGTCGGAGATAATATAGCAAAGAATCAGCTCATTAAAGTATCAAGACCTCTGTCTAATGAAGAAGTACTTAAGTTTAATATTCTTCTGAATACATTTCTTCAGGGAATATCAGTAGAACAGATTAATCTTGAGCTTATGCAGACTATGAAGAAGCAGGCTGGAGAATATGCAGATATTCTTGAGCATATCTTTGAAGGCATAGTCGATGCTGTTAAGGAAGCCGAGGAAATGAAGATTTATACGAGTGGTGCTTCAAACATCCTGAAGTTTCAGGAACTTGGAGATGTTACCAAGGCAACAGCACTGCTTGAAACGTTTGAGGAGCAGACAGGTCTGAATGAACTGGCAGACAAAACACTTAAGTCTGAAGATGATGAAAATAATATTCAGATTTATATTGGCGACGAAGCTCCTGTTCAGAACATGAAAGATTGTTCTATCATTACTTCGACTTACCAGCTTCCTGAGGGAGCAAAGGGAACAATAGGTATTATAGGACCGAAACGTATGGATTACAAAAAGGTTGTCAGTACCTTGAAAACCCTGACGGATGAGTTGGATACAATATTCCGAAATAAAGAAAACCAAAGGGGTGAAGACTAATGGCGAAAAGAAACATGAGCGATAAGCTTAGAAACCTCAAAGAAGAAAAAGAGGGTGAAAGCTTACCGGCTGAACAGAAAGTTACACTTCATGAGGGCGAAGAAATTCCCGGAACAGCTGTAAATATTGCTGAAGAGATAATCATCGGACCAGAGATTGATCCGAACGAGGCTAAACCTAAGCCGGTTCCAAAGCAGAACCGCAGGGGAAGCAAATCAGTTCAGGCTGAGCTTGAGAAAGCAAAGGAACTTGCAGAGGGTAATAAGGAGAAATACACCAGACTTCTTGCCGAATTCGATAATATGAGAGCTCGTAACGAAAAAGAAAGTCTTGAAATGGGAGACAGAGGAGCTATGGAAGCTTTGAAAAAGATACTTCCAGTTATTGACAATCTGGAACGTGCTCTGGACAGTGTTGGTGAAGAAGAAAAGGGACCTTTTGAAGAAGGTGTAGAAAAGATTTATAAACAGCTTATGGATACACTTGAGGATATAGGTGTTAAGCCGATGAACGCTGTTGGTAAAGAATTTGATCCTAATTATCATGATGCAGTTATTCATGAAGAAGACGAAAATCAAGGTGAAAACCTTGTTTCTGAAGAAATGCAAAAAGGTTACATGTTTAAGAATAATGTACTTAGACATGCTATGGTAAAGGTTGTAAATTAAATTTGTAAATTATTTAGGAGGATATATAAAATGGGAAAGATTATAGGTATTGATTTAGGTACTACAAACTCATGTGTAGCAGTTATGGAAGGTGGAAAGCCTGTTGTTATTACTAACGCAGAAGGTTCACGTACTACACCATCAGTAGTTGCATTCTTAAAGTCAGGTGAAAGAGTTGTCGGTGATGCTGCAAAGCGTCAGGCTGTTACAAATGCAGACAAGACAATTTCATCAATCAAGAGACATATGGGTACTGATTATAAAGTTGAAATAGATGATAAGAAATATTCACCAGAAGAGATCTCAGCTATGACACTTCAGAAGCTTAAGGCTGATGCTGAGGCATATCTTGGTGAGAAAGTTACAGAAGCTGTTATCACAGTTCCTGCATACTTTACAGACTCTCAGAGACAGGCTACAAAGAACGCTGGTAAGATTGCTGGTCTTGATGTAAAACGTATCATCAACGAGCCTACAGCAGCTGCTCTTTCATATGGTCTTGATAATGAGAAAGAACAGAAGATTATGGTTTACGACCTTGGTGGTGGTACATTCGATGTATCTATCATTGAGATCGGTGAAGGAGTTATTGAAGTTCTTGCTACTGCAGGTAACAACATGCTCGGTGGTGATGACTTCGATAATGCTATTACAAAATATATGCTTGAAGAGTTCCAGAAGAAGGAAGGCGTAGATCTTTCATCAGATAAGATGGCTATGCAGAGACTTAAGGAAGCTGCTGAGAAGGCTAAGAAAGAGCTTTCATCTCAGACAGTTACAAATATCAACCTTCCATTCATCACAGCTACAGCAGATGGTCCTAAGCATTTTGATATGGATCTCAGCCGTGCTAAGTTCGATGAGCTTACATCTGATCTTGTTGAGAAGACAAGAATTCCTGTTCAGCAGGCACTTGATGATGCTGGTCTTTCAGCAAATGAGATCGATAAGGTTCTCCTTGTTGGTGGATCAACTCGTATAATCGCTGTTAAGGATGCTGTTAAGCACATTACTGGTAAGGAGCCATTCCAGGGAATCAACCCTGATGAGTGTGTTGCTATCGGTGCTTGTATCCAGGGTGGTAAGCTTGCTGGAGATGCTGGTGCAGGTGATATCCTTCTTCTCGACGTTACACCACTTACACTTTCTATCGAGACAATGGGTGGTATTGCTACACACCTTATCGAAAGAAATACAACAATTCCTACACATAAGAGTCAGATATTCTCAACAGCTCAGGATAATCAGGATGCTGTTGATATCAACATCGTTCAGGGTGAGCGTGAGTTCGCTAAGGATAACAAGAGCCTTGGTAGATTCCGTCTTGATGGTATTGCTCCAGCACGTAGAGGTGTTCCACAGATCGAAGTTTCATTTGATATAGATGCAAATGGTATTGTTAACGTTTCAGCTAAGGATCTTGGTACAGGACGTGAGCAGCATATCACAATTACATCAGGAACATCACTTTCAGATGATGATATAGAGAGAGCTATGAAGGAAGCTGCTGAATATGAAGAGGCAGATAAGAAGCGTAAGGAAGGCGTTGAAATCAGAAATGATGCTGATGCTATAGTATTCCAGACAGAGAAAGCTCTTCAGGAAGTTGGAGACAAGCTTAATGGTGCTGATAAGGAGAAGGTTGAGAATGACCTTGCTTCACTTAAGGCTACTATTGAGGAAACAGATATTGAGAACCTTTCAGATTATGATATTGAGAAGCTTAAGGCTGGTAAGGATGCACTTATGACATCAGCTCAGCAGCTGTTTGAGAAACTCTATGAGCAGAGTGGCCCTGGCGCAAATGCTGGAACAGGTGCTGGTACACCTAACTTTAGTGATGATGTTGTTGATGGTGATTTTAAGGAAGTTTAATTTAGGGTGACTTAATATGGCAGATGAGAAGAGAGATTTGTATGAAGTCCTTGGTGTATCCAAGAATGCTACAGATAGTGAATTAAAAAAAGCATATAGAGTTCTCGCCAAAAAATATCATCCTGATGCTAATCCTGGAGATAAAGAAGCTGAAGCAAAGTTCAAGGAAGCTTCTGAAGCTTATGCTATACTTTCAGATCCTGATAACAGAAAGAAATATGATCAGTTCGGATTTGCTGCATTTGATCAGAATGCAGGAGACGGTGGATTCGGATTTGATTTCTCAGATATGGGAGATATTTTTGGAGATATATTCGGAGATATGTTTGGTGGCGGCTCACGTAACAGACAGTCAAATGGTCCGGTAAAGGGAGCTGATATCAGAACTACAGTTCGTGTTACATTTGAAGAGGCTATCTTCGGAACTCAGACTGAGATAGAGCTTCCACTTAAGGATCAATGTCCTGTATGTAAGGGAAGTGGTGCTCAGCCAGGTCATCCACCAGATACTTGTACTAAGTGTGGTGGTAAAGGACAGGTTGTTTATACACAGCAGTCACTTTTCGGAATGGCAAGAACTGTTCAGACATGTCCTGATTGTACAGGAAGTGGTAAGATCATTAAATATAAATGTTCTAACTGTGCCGGTTCTGGTTATGTAAAGAGCAAGAAGAAGATTCAGATTAAGGTTCCAGCTGGTATCGATAATGGTCAGTCTATCAGACTTCGTGAGATGGGTGAGCCGGGTATCAACGGTGGAGAAAGAGGAGATCTTCTTGTAACAATTCTTGTTGATAGACATCCTGTATTCCAGAGACAGGGTTATGATCTTTATTCATCAGAACCTATCTCATTTACACAGGCTGCTTTAGGTGGTAAGGTTCAGTTGAATACAATTGATGGTCCTTACAGCTACGATATCGCAGCTGGAACACAGACTAATACAAAGGTTAAGCTTAAGGGAAAGGGAATTCCTACACTTCGTAACAAGAGTGTACGTGGTGATCACTATGTAACACTTGTTGTACAGGTTCCTGAGAATCTTACAGATGAACAGAAGACAATACTTAATCAGTATGAAAATGCTTCTGGTCCTGCAGTAAATACACGTTCTTCGACAGATTCAGCTGGTGATTTTTCATTCGGCGGACACAAGAAGAAAAAGTTCAGGAAGTAACTTAATTAATCTTTAAATAATCAGCGCATCCACATTGTGGATGCGCTAATTGTTGTTAACTGAGAATATGTAGAAAGGAAATTATATGATCTGGAAAAAAGTGTCTATTTCAACTACAATTCATGCCGTTGATCTAATCTCAGAATTCTTAGATGAACAAGGTGTAGAGGGAATAATGATTGAAGATAATCAACCTCTGACTGAAGAAGAAATTAAAGAAATGTTTGTTGATATACCCCTTATGGGGGATAAAACAGATGAATCTGCTGTAGTTTCATTTTTCCTTGATAATTCCTATACTGATACAGAGATTGACAAGCTTGCAGAATCTATCAGGGGTGAGCTGAAAAGACTAAGTGAATTCATTCCTGTTGGAACTGGAGACATCGATCTTACAGAGACCAGCGATGATTCTACCTGGAATGACAATTTTAAGAACTTTTTTAAGCCGGCAAGATTATATAAAAATCTTGTAATCATGCCTGTATGGGCAGAGAATGATCCTGATGTTTCATTTGATATAGAGGAAAATGATAAAATAATCCGAATTGAATCTGTAATGGCTTTTGGTACAGGCACGCATGAAACTACCAGACTGTGTCTGGGGCTTATCAAAAAGCATATAAACGATATGAGTATTATCAATGACAAGATATCGCTTATGGATGTGGGATGTGGTAGTGGAATACTTTCAATCGCATCTGTACTTTTAGGGGCTGACTATGTTCACGGACTTGATATAGATCCGCAGGCAGTAGACTCAAGTAAGATAAATGCTGCCGCAAATGATATAGGTGAAGATAAGCTTCTTTTCAGTTGTGGTAATCTTCTGGTAGGAAATAAGATTGCAGAATCATATCTTGCTAAGATGAATGCAGAAGATGAGAACACGACTGAAGATGAGATAAAAAATAAAATAGAAAAAGCAAGTCTTGGTTCGGGGATATCTTCTGTTCTGACTCCAGATGAGGCCGCCAGAATGGTAGATATTGAAAATGGAAGTTCAGATCCTATCCCAAAAAGAAAATATGATATTGTTGTTGCAAATATCTTAGCAGATGTTATAATTCCTCTGTCTGCAGTAATTCATGAATATCTAAGCGATGGCGGAGTATTTATCTGCTCAGGAATAAGTGATAACAGGATTGATGATGTAAAGATAGCGCTTGGACAAAATGGTTTTACAATCATAGATTGTGAACAGGAAAATGAGTGGTTTGCGCTTGCGGCAGTTTTGTAGAAGATAGTGATTGTAGATTTATATTTTAAGAGGATCAGATAAATGCATAGATTTTATGTGTCTGATATATCAGAAGCAGAAAAAAGTATAATCATATCCGGTGGTGATGTAAATCATATTGCAAATGTGCTTCGTCTCTCTGTTGGTGATGAGATAACTGTAAGCGATGGAACTTCAAGAGACTATCTTTGCAGAATTACTGAGATTGATACAAAGGATAAGCATGAAGTGACTGCTGATATAGTCGATGTATTTGATTCAAATGCTGAGCTTCCTGTGTTGGTATATCTTTTTCAAGGAGTTCCCAAAGGGGATAAGCTGGAAACAGTAATTCAAAAAAATATTGAACTAGGGTGTCATGAAGTGATTCCGGTTATGATGGAACGTACAGTTGTAAAGCTTGATGATAAAAAGAAAAAACATAAGCAGGCCAGATATCAGGGAATAGCTGAATCAGCTGCAAAGCAGTCGGGTCGGGGAATCATACCTGAAATCAGAGAATATATGATCTTTGATGAAGCTGTTAGATATGCAGCTGATATGGACTATATTCTTGTGCCGTATGAGTCTGCTGAGGGAATGATTTATACCAGAAAGCTATTGAATGATATAGCAGCATCTGATTATAATGGCAAGAAAATAGCTGTTTTTATCGGTCCTGAAGGCGGATTTTCGTTAACGGAGATCAAGAAGCTTGAAGAAAAAAATGCGAAAATATTTACTTTAGGTCACAGGATACTTAGAACTGAGACTGCCGGAATGACAGTGATGTCGATTTTAAGTTATCTTTTTGAAAATGATTGATGTAAACAGCTTCATTTTTCAAAAGAAAGATTTAGATAAATAAGTGATTGAGTGTTACTCAATATAAAAAGATTTACAGGTGATAAACAAATGGAATGCTATTTTGACAATTCAGCTACTACAAGAGTATATGATGAAGTGATAGATATTATGGTAAAGGTCATGAGAGAGGATTATGGTAATCCTTCCTCACTTCATCTGAAGGGACTTGATGCAGAACATATAATTAAAGATTCTTCAGCTAAGATAGCTAAGGTGCTTAAGTGCCTTCCAGAAGAAATCGTATTTACATCTGGTGGAACAGAGTCTAATAATATGGCGATTATCGGTTCAGCTCTAGCTAAAAGGCGTCATGGAAAACATATTATAGTTTCTTCCGTAGAACATGCCTCAGTATCTGCAGTCATGCAGTTTCTTATTAAGGAGGGCTATGAAGTAACTTATATTCCGGCAGGGGAAAATGGACAGGTTGATGTGGATGCATTTGCAGATGCTGTAAGGGATGATACGATTCTTGTTTCTTGTATGCACATTAATAATGAACTTGGTTCTGTTATGCCCGTTGAACAGATTGGAAGGGCAGTCAAAGCTAAAAACAAAGATGTGTATTTTCATGTAGATGCTATACAGTCCTTTGGTAAGATTGAGGTTTTACCAAAGAAAATAAATGCAGATCTTGTTTCTGTTTCCGGCCACAAGATTCATGGACCAAAGGGATCAGGATTCCTCTATATTAAGAAGGGCTTACTTATAAGGCCTGTAATATATGGAGGCGGACAGCAGAAAAATATGCGTTCTGGTACTGAAAATGTACCTGCTATAGCTGGTCTGGGCGTTGCAGTAGAAAAAACCTTTGAGAACTTTGAAGAAAAGACAGCTCATATAGCATCGCTTAGAGACAGACTTGTAAATGAGCTTACCAAAATAGAGAATGTTTATTGCAATACAGATGTTAGTAAAGGTGCACCTCATATAGCAAGCATCAGTTTTGTCGGTGTGAGATCTGAGGTCATGCTTCATGCTCTTGAAGATAAAGGTATCTATGTTTCTTCAGGCTCCGCATGTTCCTCAAATAAGAAGAAAGAGTCAGCAGTTCTTACTGCTATTGGTCTTGATAAGGATAGAATAGAATCAACACTCAGATTCAGCTTCGGTGAACAGAATACAGTTGAGGAAGTTGATTATGCGATTGAAGTTATTAAAGAATTACTTCCTATGCTTAGACACTATGTGAGAGGATAAAAATATGATGAATATAAAAATGTTCCTTGTTAGATATGCGGAAATCGGAACTAAAGGAAAAAATAGATATGTTTTTGAAGATATACTTTGTAAAAGGATAAGAAACAGACTTAAGCCTATAGGTGAATTCAGAGTATTCAGAGATTATGGACGTATCTACATTGAGGCTGAATCAGATTATGACTATGATGAGGCTGTTGACAGACTTACAAAGATATTTGGAGTAGTAGGAATCTGCCCTGTTACAGTAGCTGAAGAAATGACTTATGAATCAATTAAAGAAGCTACTATTCGTCATTTTAGAGATACATTTGAAGACACAGGCTATGATTTTTCATTTAAAGTTCACACCAGAAGAATTAATAAGACTTTTCCAATGAACTCTATGGAAGTTGATATGGAGATAGGTCATGATCTTCTGGAGGAATTTGAATCAGAAGGTCTACATGTTGATGTTCATAAGCCTGATATTATGGTGGAAGTAGAAATAAGAGGAGAGAAGGGATACGTATATTCCAAGATATTACCGGGACCAGGAGGACTTCCTGTTGGTACTAACGGAAAAGCTATGTCGCTTCTTTCTGGTGGAATAGATAGCCCGGTTGCTACCTATATGGTTGCAAAGCGTGGAGTAGAAATGGAAGCTGTATATTTCAATTCACCTCCATATACTTCAGCTAGAGCTCTTGAAAAGGTTCAGCAGCTTGGGACAATAGTATCTCAGTTTAGTGGTCCAATAAAAATGTATGTAGTTAACTTTACAGAGGTTCAGCTAGCTATATATGATAACTGTCCTCATGATCAGCTTACAATTATTATGAAGAGATATTTCTTCAGAATGGCACGTGACCTTGCTGCAAGAGATGATTGCCAGGCTATAGTTACTGGTGAATCCATAGGACAGGTTTCATCTCAGACTATGCAAAGTCTCAGCGTTATAGATGATGCAGTTGATTGCCCGGTTTTCAGACCTGTTATAGGAATGGATAAACAGGAGATAGTAGAATATTCAAAAAGGATTGGTACATTTGAGACAAGTACACTTCCATATGAAGACTGCTGTACTATCTTTGTGGATAAACATCCTGTTACTAAACCTAAGCTTTCAGTGATTGAAAAATCTGAAAGAAGACTTGAAGGAATTATTGAGCCATTATACCAGAAGGCTATAGAGACAGCCGAGGTTGTGATTCTAAAATAAATAATAACTGTGAATAAGGCGTCCGAATTCATATGGACGTCTTTTTTCTGTTCAGAGCATCAATAATATGTTATATTTGAATAGGGCTTATGAATGCATTTTGAGTTAACCGTTAAATATAGAGGGGAGCTAAGAATGATTGAAGGTAAAAAAGGAATCTATTTACTCTTTGTTTTGTTTATGATAGTTCTTTTTACTGGTTGCGGTAAAGAACAAAATACTGAAACGGACATTGAAGAAGATTTACAGACAGTTTCAGAAGAAACTGCTGAGATATCAGAGAATGATGATATATTAGAAGATTCAGAAATATCAGATTCTACAGAGGTGATAGATTCACTTGATTTTGAAGAACTTACAGATGTAGAATATTTATCTGATAATAAATATACCTGCTCTTATGATAATATAAAACATGACTTCATAGTATTTTTGCCAGAAAAAACTGAAGATGCACCATTCGTTATAATGCTCCATGGATATGGAGAATCAGGTGAAGGCTTTTGTGGTAAAGTACATTTTGAAGAAGAGGCTTGTGAGCGAGGCTATGCTGTAATTTATGTAGATGGAGCATCGAATCCAAATGATGCTACGTCTTCAAGCGGTTGGAATTCCGGAATAGCAAGTGATGGAAATGACGATGTGGCATTTCTTAGTTCATTAGCAGTTTATCTTCAGAAGGAATATTCGTTCAGTAAGGATAAGGTTTATGCAGTAGGGTTCAGTAATGGAGCATTTATGACTCATAGAATTGCCATGGAAGCTTCAAGTATTTTCTCGGGAGTTGTGAGCGTGGCGGGGAAAATGCCGGAGAGTATATGGAATTCAAAAAATGAGAAGAATGATATCAGCTTCTTTCAAATAACTGGAGACAAAGATGATGTAGTTCCTAAGAATAGTGATGGAAGTGCTAAACATACAAAAGATCCTGCTATAGAAGATGTTATGGATTACTGGGCAGCCTCCAACGGTTTGGAGCATAATGAACAGACAGAGATTGGAAAAGGTTCAGTTCTTACTAAATATTCAGAAGCTGATAAAGAGACAAGAGTATGGAATCTTCAGGTAAAAGACGGCCGCCATTCATGGCCAGAGGAATCTCTTTGTGGATTTGACATGAATTCACTGATACTTGAATTTTTAAATTGAACGGTTGTAAGGAAAAATATCATCCTTTGCTATAATTGTTCTGTAATTAAGACATCTGTTCGAAAGAGTATGGCTATTTATTAATAGCTGTATTGCTTGTGTGACTCTTTTTTCTAATGCGTAGGCAGTGCGGAGCATTCACCAGGCAGCAGATGTCTTTTTATAAATTTGCTATTGTTTAGAAGGGGTTCTTGATTTTTCATTGATTGGAATACTTTCAAAACTGTCTGGAATTCTTGCAGATTATAAAATAGGTATATTTGCTTTTTCAACATACAATACGGATTATATTCTTGTGAAAGAAGAAAATTATGAATATGCGTTAGAGGTGCTGGCGGAAAGGGGATATCATGTCAACTCGTGAATCGACAAAAGGTAGTACAAATATTAAATTAAGAGAACCTAAACAGTATAATGTAATAATGCTTAATGACGATTTCACAACTATGGAATTTGTCGTTTCAATACTTGTAGATATATTTAGAAAAGATCAAGCAACTGCTAATCAGCTTATGATGTTCGTACACAAAAATGGAAGAGCTGTGGTAGGTGCTTATCCATATGATGTGGCTTTATCGAAAACTAATAAAGCTTTGGATAGAGCTAAAGCAGAGGGCTTTCCCTTCAGAATGACTATTGAGGAGGCATAGGGATAGATGACCATATCAGATGAAGTTACATCAATTCTTGAAGCTGCCGCTGTAAGGGCAGCTAAGAGTAAATATGAATATATAACTCCAGAAGGAATTCTTTTGGAGATGACATTTAATGAAATATTTCACGATGCTTTTGAAAATTGTGGTGGCTCTGTTCAGGAGCTGGGGGAGAATCTGACTGAGTATCTGGAAGATAATATCGATAAAGTAGAAAATGAGGTACCACAATTTTCGGCTCTGGCTAATTTTATATTCAGATATGCTGAAGTTCAGGCTGAAAGCAGTGGTTGTGATGAGATAAAAATGCGCCATCTGCTTAAAGGAATATGGCAGCTTGATGACTGTTATGCTACGTATTATATGAAGCTGCAGAATGTAGATGAAGTGGACTTGTTCAGGGAAATAGCAGAGTTAGAGTATGCATATTTAGATGCTTCAGATTATGAAGATGATATAAATTATGATGATGAAGTTTACAATCAGAATGGTGACTTTTTGTTTGAATCTGGAAAAAGTAGAGATAAAAAAAGTGAGTGGAAGCTGTTTGCTCCTTGTCTGAATGATACACTAAAGGATGTTAATCCTTTGATAGGCAGGGAAGAAGAGATAGAAAGGACTATTCAGATTCTTTGCAGAAAAGATAAGAATAATCCATTGCATATAGGAGAGCCTGGGGTTGGAAAAACGGCTATTACTTATGGTCTTGTTGAGATGATAAGGGAAGACAGAGTGCCTGAGCCATTACAAGGAGGCAAAATTTTTGCTCTGGACTTAGGTGGAATGCTGGCAGGAACCCAGTACCGTGGGGATTTTGAGAAACGTTTTAAAAATGTCCTTTCAGAGATTGCAAAAGAAGAAAAGCCAATCATATATCTTGATGAAATTCATAATCTTGCCGGAGCCGGAGCTGTGGGCGAAAGCTCATTTGATGCTGGAAATATGCTCAAGCCTTATCTTTCAGAAGGACATATAAGATTTATCGGAGCAACTACATTTGACGAATATAAGAAATATTTTGAGAAGAATAAGAGTCTGGTTCGAAGATTCCAAAATGTAGAAGTAAGAGAGCCAAGCGAGGCTGAAACTGTTGATATTCTCGAAGGACTAAGAGAAAAGTATGAGAGCTTTCACGGAGTAAAATATGAAGAGGGCTTATTTAAATATGCGGTAGGTATGGCTGCAAAGTACATAAATGAGCGATTCCTTCCAGATAAAGCTATCGATCTTATAGATGAAGCAGGAGCTTACAGGAAGCTGCATCGGACAGATGAAGATATTCAGCTGGTTGGTAAAGATGTGATTAACGAGGTACTGACGAAAATATGCCGTGTTCCCGTTGAAACTGTCGAAACTGATGCTGTTTCCGGACTTGAAACACTGGAGTCTCGTATTAAATCACAGGTTTTTGGACAGGATGAAGCCGTGTCTCAAGTGGTAAATGCTATCAAATTTTCAAAGGCAGGACTACTTGAAGAAGGTAAACCTCTTGCTAGTCTTCTTTTTGTCGGACCTACTGGAGTAGGAAAAACAGAAATTGCAAGAACTCTTGCAAAAGAACTTGGGGTTAAACTTGTACGTTTTGACATGAGTGAATATGCTGAAAAACACACTGTTGCAAAGCTGATAGGTGCACCTGCAGGATATGTTGGATATGAGGAAGGTGGCCTCCTTACAGAAGAGATTCGCAAAAATCCATCTTCGGTACTTCTGATGGATGAAATAGAGAAAGCACATGCGGATATATTTAATGTTCTGCTTCAGATGATGGATTATGCAACTCTGACAGATAATCAGGGGAGGAAAGCTGATTTCAGAAATGTAATAATAATTATGACTTCAAATGCTGGAGCCAGCCGCCTTGGAAAGCCGAGTATTGGTTTCATACAGGGATATGCAGATAAAAATGTTCTTGAGGAAGAGGTTAAGAATACATTTCAACCAGAGTTTCGTAATCGTTTAAATAGGATAGTTATGTTTAATGGAATGGATGACGAGATGGGAGCGATGGTTGTAGATAAGAAGCTTTCTGAGCTTGAAGAAATGTTAAGACGAAGAAAGATTGCTCTTAAGACAACAGACGAAGCTCGTCTTCTGATACAAAAGAAGGGAATCAGCAGAGAGTACGGAGCAAGAGAAGTGGACCGTGTTATAAGAAATGAGATTAAACCACTTTTTGTTGATGATATTCTTTTTGGAAAGCTGAAGGATGGTGGAAAGGCTGTACTTTCTGTAGATAGTGAAGAATTTAAAGTGGAAGTGTAATAAGAGGTAATATTATGCCTGTTTTCAGATTATCAAGAAATATTAACGTATTTCCAGATCCTTCTCTTGCTGAGCCTGATGGACTTCTTGCTATAGGTGGAGATCTCAGTGTGGAACGACTGCTCATAGCATATGAGAACAGCATATTTCCATGGTACGATGATGAAAGCCCAATAATGTGGTGGAGCCCTCCTGAAAGATTTATCATTATTCCTGAGAATATTCATATATCACATTCAATGCGTAAATTTTTTAAAAAGCATGATGTGAAGATTGAGATTAACCGGGACTTTTCTGACACAATGCATCATTGCAGAACAGTTCATGAAAGTGAAGGCGAATGGATTATAGATGAAATGGAAGAAGCCTATGGAGAACTTCATAGAGCTGGTTATGCAGTCGGTGTCGAGTCATTTATTGATGGTAAGATGGCTGGAGGACTCTATGGTGTTGTGATAGGAAAATGCTTTTTCGGAGAAAGTATGTTTACAATTATAGAAAATGGTTCTAAAGTTGCACTTATACTTCTCGCAAAAATGTTAGCAGAAAAAGGCTTTGTTTTTATTGACTGTCAGTTTCATACAGATCATCTGGAAAGCATGGGAGGAATAACCGTGACTAGAGATGAATATCTTAAAATGTTAAAAGAGGGTATCGAGAAATAGGTAATATTTATTTTAAATCTTATGATTTATATGTGGCTTTTTTCTTTGATATATGATATAATATTAAAAGATTTGAAACATAATATATTTAGCAAAACATTGGAAACTTTGTGACGCAAAGCTGAAGGACCTAAGAAGTAATTTATGGTAGCCAGTTGCA
>JAILEL010000092.1 GCA_024687845.1 Eubacterium sp. | reverse complement strand
TATATTCTTCAAAAGATGGTTTTCGCTCTGCTCTTACACTTGATACAAACTCACCAACTTCTTGAAGAATATATTGCTGGTATGAAAGAATATTCCGAGAAAGTTAAAACCATGAGTGCCGAAGAATCTAAGAAAGCACTTATCCGTATTGGAGTTTTAACACCAGATGGTAAACCAAAGGAGAATATCTGTGATATATAAGGTTAATGATACCCTTCAGCTTAATGGTAATACCGTGGTCTCTATTTTAGGCAACGGTAAAGGATTAAAGAACGGCGTATATATTGAGAATGAAATTGGTGTTAAATATTATGTTATTTCTGTGGGAATTGGCCGGATGAAGAATGGTAAATTTCCAAACTTTACAAATTTATTGATTGATGGTCCTTTTACTGGAGAGAGTATTACAGTGCTTGATGAATAGAAAAGCTTCGAGGTGGCTATGGGTGGACATGTTTATTGGTTGGAAGTATTATCACCATTACAATATCAAACTGCTTTACGCGAACAGCATGGTATCATGAAGCGAATGGAAGCAGTTGGTATTAGTCGCGGCGAAATATCAAAAATATTAGGCTATGATGAATTTCTTGTTAACGAAGTTCTTGATCTTGACTGGAATGAAAACTATAAATATTCGCAGCTTAAAGGATTAAGATTGTTTTCGGATATAGATAAAGCAAAATAAAAAGGAGGACAACTAAGATATGACTAAGTTGTATTCCAATAATGAAGTGCTTGCACACAAGGGCCTAAATTGGTTAGCAACGATAAGAACAGTAAGACGAAGATATGAAAGTTTCTAAAAAACAGAAAAATGATTATATAGCTCGAATACATGCTGAAATGAGATTGCGTGGTATGACTGACGAAGAGATAAATAAGACTATTTCTAAAACTGGCTTTAACGAAGTGATGGATAAATATCCTGAAGAGCAGATGCATATTTCGATTAGTGATGCAGTTAACGAAATAGTGATTGCTTCTGCACTACCAGCATCTTATTACAAATCTTTGAAAACTACATCAGAGCCTGTATCTATAAGACCATTATGCCAGATTGATTATGAAGGAATAGTTGCTTATGCCAAGAGAAAAGGCGTATTACCTTGCGATTTAACTGAGGAAGAAAAAGAGATGTTTGTTGTTGAGGGAAAGGTAAAGAAGAATGTGTAGTATTGCAGATAACTTATGCCACATGGGTGCGAGCAAGGTGATTTATGAACTTGTTCGCGATGGGCAAATCACTCCAGAAGTAGGAGCTACAAAGCTGGGAATATCAGCAGGAAAACTTAAGGCTGATATGAAAGTAAATGGTCATGAATATTCAACACAACTATCTAAGCCTAGAAGAAAACCAAGGAATATGTGTGATGTTACAGATACCTTATGCTATATGGGCGCAAGCGAGATAGTTTATGATTTAGTTAACGACGGACTAATCACTCCAGAAGTGGGAGCTGCAAAACTAGGAATATCAGTAAGAAAAATTAAAGATGATATGAGCAATCTTAAACTGATTTAGAGGTAAGGAAATGGAAAAAATACCATTTGAAGACTTTATAAAAACACTTCCCAATATTAATGATTATGATGAGCAAACAAAGAAGGTTTGGTCTGCCAGACATAAATGTACTTTTATCCAGCATATGAGTGATGTTTGGGGTGAAGCTGATAAGTGTGTTAACTATAAAAATAACGGTGAATTGGAAAAACTAGAAAATCAGATTAAGGTTTTTATTAACACTGTTGATGCAGTTCTTACAGATCCTAAATTATCTAAAGGGACTAAAGAAGAATTACGTTCTGCAGAATGGGAACTACTCGATTATTGCATTTGGGATAATGAATGGAAAAATAAGGATAGAACTGCTATGGAGTGGTTTGACCAATGGATGTTTGATTATAACTATGATTTGAGATGACTATAAATACTCATGGCTAAAAAAAAGGGCTTTAATATATCTACATCGTGATAATGAATGTTGCTAGAAATAGTCTAACAAATTAAGAGCTTGATTTCATGGGGGAATATATGGATAGGGTGGAAGCGGAAAAAGATTTGTCTGCTATTGATGTCAGATATCAAAAGCCTGTTATTTTATTATGTAATTTGGCGAAGAAAACACCGATTGTAAAGCGTATTATCGTTTTTGGAAGTGCTGCTACTCAAACATGTAATGATAATAGCGACATAGACATTTGCTATGATATTTCTTGTAGTACACAGGATCAAAGAGTTCGCGATTTAAGTTTAAAAACTTCAATGTTGTGTGATTATAATTGTGATGTTGTTTATTATAATCTTATAGGTACGAATCTTAAGAAAGAAATAGACACTAAAGGTATAACTGTTTATGAGGCTTAAATTACCTTCGGAGCCAGTAAAGAGCAAAATGGTTAAAAATAAGATGGTATTCTTGAAGAATTTTGTAAAAATCGTAATGTTCTAAGTGGTTTACCACTTATGGATGAGTTTTTCGAAAAGTGGGATAACTTCGTATTATCTAGTGTTGAGTGAATTTATTAATGTTATAATATCCATGAAGGAACTCTTTAAAGGGCTCCTTCATGGACGTTTGCTTGTAGATGAAGATATAATAGATGTTGCTTTATCAACTCTAACTAAATGGGTTAGATAAGAGGTATATGTTATGAAAGTAGAAACGTGGTATAAACTATCATTTAGAGAACAATTGTCAAATATAGCTGGTGAAGTAAAGCGTTTAATTGATAACGAAGAAGAAAATGATAAGCAATATGAGGAGTTTTATCTTAATAAGATTAAAGAGCTTATAAATATAACCTTTACAGATCCAAAGAATGATATTCGTAGAAAAGAAGAGGTTCTTGGAGAATATGATTCTATTTTAAGGTATATTAAAGGTGAATTTGATTCAGATTATATTCTTCGTTATTGGGAGCAATACAGCTTAGCAAATTCATAAGATTATATCTACATACACCTGTCCTTGTATTTCCAACAAGAAAATAAAGGAGCGCGTTATGAAAAATGTAAGAATAAAATATGATTTTTCTCATGGTCCAATATGGAAAGATGTTCTTGACTTAAACACTGGAAAGTGGTCAACAGGCATAAGCGTAATAGACAATGATATGGCTTTATCTGTTCTGAACGAAGAAGCCGAAAAGGAATATACTTCCTTATATTCGTTTGATAATGATGGAGTTCTTCATTTTAACGATAAAATGTATAATCAGAAGAAAAAGAATCTTCTATCCCTCGTACAGACCATTATTTTAAGAATTAATGCACTAAATGATGGAAGCTATGTGGTGGTTGACGAGGAAACTCCTAAATTGCTTCAAGATTAATTTAGTAAATCACAAAAATGCTCTCAACTTTGTTTGGGAGCATTATTTTTTGTTCCTAAATTTTCTTCCATAAAATCACAAAAAAAAATAAATCGCAAACGTTACCTTTTAGCTTAACAGACGTTACAATTAATATTAAGAAAGATGATTTTGAGCAACGTATTCAGCCAGCGATAGAGAAAACTGGTCTGCCAACGGCTACATTTATTATAATGGCGATAGATGAAAAGAACTAACGTGATGGTCTTTTATAAGCTATATATTAACCTATTTAGCTTACCTAAACCACCATATTCAACCACGCGTTGAATGACAGAAGAATTGACTGCGAATAAAATATTAATATAAGGTGGTTGTAATTGACAGTTCATTGATTGAAGAGGTAAGGCAACTTAATAAAGAAATCCGCATGCATTTAGATGGACTTACAGATGAGTTTCGCTGTAATTGGAGTATTAGAGAATGGTGAGAAGTTATGATTATGGAAATATGAAACAGGTACTGTACATAAACCATATTACCCTCACCAACAACTATAGATTTCTATGAGGGTAAATATGTATCCAGAGCATAGATTTGTAATGAATAATTTAGAACATATTATAAAGTCTTTTATAAAAAATCCTAATTGCGTAGTAATGCGTGAAGCAAAATATGAATGGCTGGAATATCCAGGAGAAAAATTTGAGCCTGATATAAGTCTTTTGTGTGGTGTTAGACACGGACAACGACTGTGCTATACAGATGTACCACGCTTTATAGCAGAAATACTTACACCATCCACAGAGGAGACCGATAGAAATAAAAAAATGAAGGTATACGAAAATATTGGTGTTGAAGAATATTGGCTAATAGATTGGAGAGTTCCAGGTGGAAAAATTGAAAGGTATTTACTGGATGATACTGGTGAATATTATATTTTACAAGATATAATAAATGGCAGCCAAAATACTGATAATATATCTTTAATTTTATTTCCTTCAATAAAATTTAAAATGGTAGAACTTATGGAACATGTTGGTGAAGATATTCAATAACAAAACACACAGTTAAGATTTTATCGGTCTGGTGTAATGTTTATTTTAATTTGTTAAGCGATTTATCAGATATATTTTATGCTCTTGGTTTTGGCCAAGAGTATTTTTATTGCATAAATTTGATTAATAACCTATTCAACCACGCGTTGAATGACAGAGATAATATATAAAGATAAAATGATATATAGTAGATAAACTTGGTGTAGGGCTAATGTCCGAGATAATGGAAGAGTAATCTACTCAGAGGACCAGAGAAGGATTTCTCTTTTAGAGATAAATAGAGAAGTCCTTTGAGGACTTTCTCTAACTTGGAATACTAGAGAAAGGAGTAAAGAGTATGCAAACATCAACTGTTGATAAAGCAATACAAGGCCTTTATTGTTTCTTAGGATTCGATTTACATTCTAATGAACGAAGTTTAACCTTGTCGTGTAAATTGCAAGAATGGGATGTTTTTGCTACATGCGTCGTATCTGACGATGACCTTGAACTTAAAGAATGTAAATTGCCTGTTTAATTTGTACAGTAAATTTACGCGGCCTTTTCATCGAGAGTTAAGAATTTATGAATAAATGCTACGACCAAATTACAATAGAAAAATCTTTGGAGGCGCTCAGAGCTTTATTTGAAAATGGATCTTTGAATCCTATGTCAGAGCAGGAAGTGTGTGATTTTGTGTCAGGTGTAAGGGCTGAACGTTTTTTTATAGAAAGATACATTCCTTCTCCAGATGTTAAGGAACTGATAGAAAAAGAAAATATTAAATTTTCTGATTCTGACAGGGCTACTATCATATACAACAGTGGATTGAATCTATTTGAGTTACATAGAGAATTAAAGAAGATTTCTGATATTACAGCAGATGAGGACCTTAAACAGCAAATTGAAGAACGAATAGCATTTGACTTGAAGTGTTTGAAACAATTTATTGTTGATAAAGGAGGATATGTATACCAACTATTTATTGGAAGAGATAGTTATGGTGACGGCTTTTATAAGAAAGCAGAACTTGCTATAGAAGTTGGGAAGGACTCTAAACAGAAATTTACAGTTGAAAAACATCAGATTATTAGAAATCTTGAAAAGCAAAAGTCTAAAATTATTGCAGAAACGTATTTTAATGGTCATTTGCATAGATTCCTTATACCAGGAAGTCCTGTTGCAGGAGTTAGATTTAATGAGCGAGGAGTTCTAACTGACTATTATACATATGAGTTTTCAGATGAAGAGGTTGCTAGGATTGAAGGTCGCAGTATGAAGCGATTCGAAAATAAATATATAGTTATTCCTAACCCATTTGAAAAGGGAGATAGAGTAAAGCTAGTTGGTGATAATAGTAAGGTTGGAATTGTTGATGTATCTCAAGAGGATTGGAAGAGATATGTTGATAAGGCGATAAAGCCAGGTGCAGTAGAAGATTATGTTGATGCAAGTATTACGGTAAGATATCAAGATACTCATGATCACATAAACCCTATCTATCTAGAAAAAGTATATGAAAAAAATATCATTTGAGGATTTTATTAAAACATTTCCAAATATTAATGATTATAACTATGATTTAAGATAAGCATTGCAAATGCTCTTTAGCCTTACTAATAGTCAAAAAGCAAGCAACAAAAGAACGAATTGACAGGGAAGGAATTTAGCTTATGAGAGGTAATGAAGTTAGATATGCATTAGAACATGCAAAGCCTGACCTTGCTCAGGCTATATGGAATGAGCTTATGACACCAAAGTCATCAATGGATAAAATAAGGGAAGCCAAAGCTCGTGAATTAGAGCGTAGAGCAATTAAAGCAAGAGAGAGATATGAAAAAAGTCTTCAGACAACACCATATTTTGACTCAGCCAAATTGCGTGGAGTTCAAATAGACTACCAAGGTCTGATTGCTTATGCTAGAAACAAAGGAATCACAGTGCCGGAACTCACAGATGAAGAGAAGAATAAATTCATTATTAATTCTACTATGAGTGAAATTAAAAAAATGTGTGATGAAGCTGGTTTGTGAAATGAGTAAATTATTTACGTTTTTAGAAAATTTAGATACCGAAAATGAAATAAAGATTTATGACGAATCTGATTTGTTATTATTTGAAGGTAAGGCTGGAAATGTCCCACAGCGAATTACTAATACGGCGAGCGTTATTGGAGAATCAGTTATAAACGCGGGTTCATATATAAAGCTCACAATAAAACTTAGGTAATAAAGGTATTGTTTTATGATGATGTTTAAAAAGAAAACAAAACCTATGGTTGGTATATGGTGGTGGACAGATGATAATCAAATTATTGGCGTTGCAAAACCTAAATCTAAAGGTGTTAACTCTGATGGTATGATTCAATATAGCGATAAGGAAAACCATAGTACCCTTTGGAGAAAGGTTTTATATGATAATTTGCCAAAAGAGACTGCTAATATCATGTATGAGAAAGGTTATAAGTCTTTATATCATGGCACGGTTTGTTACAACACACGTACAGCCTGCTATGAGATTTCCTGTAGTAAGGATATTGTGAAAGATGCGGACTTTAGAGTTAAGGTTGTAGATGCACATAAACTTGCAGATTCAAGATATGAATTTGTTACATCTCCTTGGGAGTTGGGATTATCAGATTCGTATAATGATTGAATAAAAAAAGAACTGCAACACTAAACATGTTATAATGTGTAAAGAAAAATAATTTTTATTGTTAACATATTATTATCAATCTATAAAGGAATAATACATGACTGAAAATAGTAAGCTACATAGTCAGCGTGGAGTATATGTAAATCCAGGCCCTGATAGGTTTATTGAATCAATAAAATCAGATATATATGTTGATAAAACGGGATTAATTGGATATACCAATTCTGTTTTAGAGACTAAGCAAAAGTATGTATGTTTTAGTAGACCAAGAAGATTTGGTAAAACTATGGCAGCAGAGATGCTTGCCGCATATTATGACAGGTTTGCAGATTCACTTAATATATTTGATAATTATGCTATTTCCAATGTAAAAGGCTATAAAGAACATTGTAATATTTACGACGTTGTATTTATTAATGTGCAGGATTTTTTAAGTGTATCAAATAAGAATGTTGCTACGATGATTGAAAAACTTACTACTGACATAGTAGCCGAGATAAAAGAATTGTATCCTGACATTAATTATTATAATTTCAAATCACTCTCTAGAGTTATGGAGGATGTATATAGAACAACTAATAGAAAATTTGTTGTAATTATAGATGAGTGGGATTGCATTTTTAGAGTCATAAGAGATGATAACGAAGCTCAGGAAAATTATCTTGATTTCCTTAGAGAATGGTTAAAGGATAAGAGCTATATTGCGTTAGTTTATATGACTGGCATCTTGCCAATAAAGAAATATGGCACACACTCTGCTCTTAATATGTTTGATGAATTTTCTATGGAAAATCCAGGAAGATTGGCGGAATATGTTGGATTTACTGAAGATGAGGTTAAGAATCTTTGCTTAGATAAAAATATTAGCTTTGATGTATGCAAAGAATGGTACAACGGCTATCATTTTAAAGAATGTCAGGCAGTATATAATCCTAAATCTGTTGTTGCTGCTGTTAGAAACGGTGAATTTTCTGATTATTGGAATAAAACAGAGAATTATGAAGCATTAAAGATATATATAGATATGAATTATGATGGCTTAAAAGATAAGATTTTGTCTATGATGGCCAACGATTCTTGTAAAATTAATACAGGAAGCTTTAAAAATGATATGACATCATTCTCTAATTCTGATGATATTTTAACCTTGCTTATTCATCTGGGGTATCTTGCATATAACAATACTGATAATATCGCAAGAATACCTAATAAAGAAATAATGCAGGAGTTTATCACTGCCACTACTAATAGTAATTGGAATGAAGTAATAAAGTCTGTAGGAAAATCAAAAAATCTGCTAGAAGCAACGCTGAATCAGAATGACGAACTTGTTGCGAAGTATATAGAAGATGCGCACCTTGAAACATCACACCTTCAATATAATGATGAAAATGCCCTCTCATATACAATTTCCTTAGCCTACTATTATGCAAGAAATGACTATGATATAAAGAGAGAATTGCCTGCTGGCAAGGGCTTTGCTGATTTAGTATTTATCCCAAAGCCAACAAGTCCTAATCATATCCCTATGATAATTGAATTAAAATGGGATAAAACCGCTGATACCGCTATAAAACAGATTAAGGATAAAAACTATCCTGAGGTATTTAATAGTTACAAAGGTGAGGTACTGCTAGTAGGCATAAATTACGATAAGAACACAAGAAAACATGATTGTATAACAGAATATTTTGAATTGTAAGTAAGCGCGAACTAAGGGAAAGGATAAGCCAATGTGTTTATCTTTTCTTTTTTTGCGATTAAGTTCTTGCGTACTCCAAGGGGTGAGAACGTTAATTTTTATAGAACTAGATGCGTTCTGGTAACAAAGTAAAGGATTAATAACATAGTTTGTGATAAAAGTTCATAGATTATCATGATAAGCAATAAATATTACC
Organism: Eubacterium sp.; assembly: GCA_024687845.1. Next base: position 4,367 of record JAILEL010000092.1, on the reverse strand, counting down.
GTGCAAAAAAATGGACAAATGCGTCCAAAAAACACTTGACAAGTAATGAACTAGGCGGTAACATAGTGAATATAAAGAAAATTGGATTGAAGGAAGATTAAAAATGGCTATGGATAAAAAAACAACGGAGCTCGGCAACTTAATTAGAAGATGTCGAGGAACGAGATCTCTCAGGCAATATGCGGAAGATTCTGGGGTTTCATCTAGCTCTATCCATTTAGTAGAGACGGGGCAGTACACTCCTTCTCTTAAGATTTTAAAGAAACTCGTTTCTGAATCAGCCAAACCTCAAAACGGTATAGAACTAGACGATGTTTTATCAGCTGCTGGAATACTTCCTGTTGATTTTGCTGGTGAGAGTACTGAGTTAGGAGAATATCATGTTGAGGGTGTAAGATACGATAAGCAAAGAATGAATAATCGTATGGAGTCATATCATAAATATTTGTCTCCTAAAGAAGCTACTGAAATTGTTGAAACAGCAAAAAAAACTATAATAAGCAAACTAATGAATAGCGGAAGGTATTTCGCCGTTATACCGGTTCCACGTAATAAAAATAGACGTGGATTGTTTACATGGTTGTTAGAAGTAGATTATAACTTTAAATTTAGCTGGAAGATGACGTTTGTAATAGGAGGAGCGTTATTTTACGGTGGAGGCATATCTTTAGCATTGTTAGATTTACTTAAGAAAGACACTATCACGAATATTAATTCGAAAAATTATAAATATTCTCTTGTAACTGATGATATAAAGATATTTACAGAGCTAACTCGATTTAAGGATTTACTTTTATTCAGAGGGGACCTATCTGTTATTTTATTTAGTCTTGAGAAGGAAGATATTATTGATGAAGTTTTCTTATCGAACTATGAGGAAGGAAACCATAAGAATGAGTTGTATTATAAAGATCTAATAGGAAAGGAGTGATGCCTATGTATAAGCTACCAGAGGAAAAATAAGAGAGAGACGTTTTGCAGAACCTCTCTCTCTTGAATAAAGACATAGATGTTACCAGCATCTATAATGAAGTACTTGAATCGACCTGATTCACTTCATATCTATATTACTATCATTTTGAGCTTTTTTCAAGAATCTTGCTTTTCACAGTGATAGTTGTCTTTATTCACATTTTTCCTTATTAAAATTAAGAATTATTTAATATAGCTAGTTTTTGTTTTGGGTTATTGAAACGAAGGCTTAGGCTTTTATACCCCAAAAAAAATTAATGTAATGATGAATAGGAGTTTTTGAACATCTCTGTCGCTATTTTGAGTTAGTTGCTGAGATAGAGAGAATAACTATATATAGGAGGAAACTGAACACATGGAAATTCATAAAAAACAAGAAGTAAGATTGAAGTTTGAAGATTCGTTAAAACCTAATTATGTCAGCGGAATACTAATTGAAGATGGTGAAAGTGTGTTTCAAGAGTATAAGATTCTGAAACAAAGACCTGTGAAAGACATATTTCATGAATGGAGTCCCGTATGTATTGTTTTTCAATTAGTTATTGCGGTTGGAACTGTAGCACAGGAGCTATTTGTAAAGTTTGATTGCAATAATATGTCATCGATGATATTGGAGAAGATGTAGAGGGAGAATATAGTATGGAAAGCTCTATTGAAAAGATATGTCGATTTATGAATCTATTATTTGCCCTAGTGTATGCAGCATACTTCGCATTTCTCTCAGCAATGTGCTTCTGGGGCTTAATGGATGTACTGGTGATTAATGCCAAGGATTATACAAGAAGTCAAGCTGAAGATATACTTATATCTTATGTTAAAGTAGGTGTGTTTACAGCAATATGGGCGTACCGTCTCATGGTAAATTCTATCAGGGCATTTCAGAATAGAAAGCTAAAAGAAGAATATTGGAAATACATTAAGAGAGAACTTTTTTGACTGGCTCTAAGGGCGTTTATGGGGTTAGTTATGACTATGGTTGTGTCGTCTACAAAGTATGCTATTGAAACAATAATAATCAGCTGCTGGATTTTCATTCAGCTGTTATTTTGCAATAAAGATAAAGGAGAAAAGATATGGTGGACTATTTAGTAAGAGAAGAAAAATCAATATTGAACGTAGAAGAAACTAAAAAGGCTATTAGCCAAAGCATAAAGAAAAGTGGATTAACCGACAAACAGATAAGCAAAGAGGTGGGGGTATCAATACAAGCAGTTAACGCCTGGAAAAATGCCAAGAAACTACCGTTCATTGACAATCTTTTTACTCTGAGCAAAATACTGGGCGTAAGGGTTGATGAATTATTGATTGCAAATTCCACAGATTTTGTAATTGAAAATGTTGATAAGCAAGACTTGGAGACAATCCTTAACCGTATAACTGAGTATCATGAGAAACTAAAAGAAGTGGTTATTAAAATGTAGGAAACTTTTTACATGTTTGAAAGGAGGGATAAGGATGTCGAAAAAGAGTGACGAAGACGTTCTCTATAGCTGCTATATGCAGCTAGCAGAAAAAATGGTTCAAAAAAATAAGAAATCAAATTTAAAAAAAGATATGAATCAGATAGAAATTATCGAGAAAAAAATCCCTGAACTTAAGAAAAAGCTTTTTAATATGACGAACTTTGAGATGAGTTCATCGCACAAGATTTTCTCTACTGTGAAGAACTACTATCTTCAATACTCTTCTATAAAGGGGAGAAACCCTTCCTGCGTTAATCTAACATTATCTAGCGATATTGATATGTTAATCAGGATGTTATCTAAGATTGAAGCAAAACTTCTTAATACTATACGAAACACTTTGAAGAATGGTGAATATATTGATATTCAGGCATTTTTCAAAGAAAAAAGGAACTTAAATTTGCTGTCTATCGAAGTAGCTTCACAGATCGTTTTAGAGACAATTGGGGATTTGGACACTGTCTACATAAGCAAGAGTGGAACACATTATCACAGCATGGATTGTTCCTATATAAAGAGAAGAGTTGTTAAGCCTGTAAAAAGAAAGACACTGGATAGCAGTAGTTATCTACCATGTAGATGTATAGATGATACTGTGACAGATAAGAACGAAGATAGTTCGTACATCACAGCTTTCATCGACGAATCTATTCATCCTGTTCTTTGGAATCACAACGGCGTTGTTGGTAGGACGGGCTCTTATTCCTATATTTTATGTTGGGGGAAGCTAATGAAAGAAACACAGATTACTGAGGAAGGGATTATTGATAAAAATGTACGATATACGGATGAAAACAGAAATGTTGTGGGAATAGCGGAAGCTGCGCTTAGTGAAGTGATGATTCGTCTCGCATATGATTACAATTATGACAAAAATCTTATTGTGTATACAGATAACAAGGTGTTTAGCGAAAACTGGTATAAGAATACTAAAAACTACAAGCTTTCTAATCTGTTTCAAACTGTGGTTGTTCGTTATGTACCAAGAGAACAAAACAGCAAAGCAGACAAACTTGGTAGGGATAGGATAATTCTTAATCTTCCTCGAAAAAAGTATGAAGAACTTGTCAATAAGATAGATAGGCTAAGTGAACTAGAAGAGGGAGTTAAAGTGTTGGAATTTGCATGATGCAAATATTTAAATAAATCTTAACCCTAATAATAGTAAACGGGGGAGGTGATAGATATGGCAAGTACTCATAAAGTAGATATGGAATGTACAGATTTTGATGAGGTTATGGAACAAATCTATAAAGGGAATAATGTCCTTATTTTAGGTGGGGCTGGGGAACGCGTGATAATAGTGATACCGCACGGGAGCGCCGTAAATACACGGGCTTCGGCGGCATAGTCCTATTCAAAACGCGTAGGTAAGGTCCCGGAGAACCGGTGGGGAAAGGCACCGGCAGTTAAAAACAGAATATGGTCGATTTGGGTAGGACTGAATCAGTTTGTTAGTGGAACAGACTGGATCAGTCTATTTTTTTACCCTTTGGCAGGATGCCGGGCGGCTCCCGGCTCTGCATGACCATCACAACCATGACAATCGAAGGAGGAAATCAGATGCAGAAATTAAGGAACATGAAAGTTTATGGAATGAGCGGATACAAGTACAGGGCAACACCCACGATCATGCTCAAAGGACAGTGGCTGAAGGAGTTGGGATTCGATATCGGATCTTATGTTTCTGTCAGCTGCGAGAACGGTAAATTGGTCATCACGCCTGATACGGAAAAGCCGGCGATGAAGGAAGCAGAGGCGGCATTCATGGAAAAGGAAATGAAGCTTCTGCAGAAGAAGTTTGAGGCGGAAAAAGAGAAATTGCATGACCGCTTTGTGGCAGAGAGAACTGCGGAATATGGCGTATGTTCAGAACAGGGGGTGTGATGATATGGGAAAGATTATCATGATCGGAGCGATGAAGGGAGGCGT
>JAILEL010000071.1 GCA_024687845.1 Eubacterium sp. | reverse complement strand
TAAGCCGCACATAGGAATATTGAAATATAAATGGAGCCTACTCCACATGCACCAAGGGAAATAAAGAAAATACTTTCCTTATTCTTAAACCACTTGAATAGTCCTATAGCTGTTACGCTGATGCTGACAAAGAACATAAGTCCCATCTTCATGCCATCTGTAAGACTCGGAATCAGAAGCATTGCAAAAAGAATGAAGCTTATGAAAATAAGGACGGATGCAGCTATACCCATAATATTTTTTCCAAGAACTGCCTCTGCATTTTCTTTAAAACTAATTTCGCGGTATACCTTTGACTGCTTCTCAGCAGAATACTGTGGAATATTTTTCTGAGCTGATGTAGCTTGCGGATTTGAAAAAGACTGCTGTGATCTGTATATAGATCCTTGTCCCGGTTGTTGATACTGGGCTCCCTGTACCTGTGGTTGATACTGAGCTCCCTGTACCTGCGGTTGGTACTGGGCTCCCTGTACCTGTGGTTGGTACTGAGATCCCTGTACCTGTGGTTGGTACTGGTTTCCCTGTCCCGGTTGTTGATACTGGTTTCTCTGTCCCGGCTGCTGATATGGATTAATATAATTACTGTTCTGAGGCATTTTAGTATTGCTCAGTTCAGGTCTATAGAATCCATCAAGCGACTGAGTTTCCTTCTCATTTATAGGATTAACTTTATCATGCGCCTGCACCGGTTTAATATCAGCACCCGTAGCAGAACCAATGGAAGAAGCTGATTTAAGGAGAACCAGTTCTTCTTCAATCAGCTTGATATCATTCTGGATTTTTTCCAGATATTCCTTATTATTTTTTAATCTTACTTCTAACTCTTCTATAGATGTTGCCATTATACTACCTCACCATATGCATTTTTCATAGCATGTCTCCCCCTGACATGCCTGAAAATGCATATTAATTCTTATAAACGATTTAATGGTAACTAATTTACTGCGTAGAAACGATAATAGCGATAGTAATTATTATCGTAAGTATATTTATCACAAGACCGATAATACCAACTATCCAGCCTGTTCTGGCTTTATATCCTGTATTTCCTGCATTCATAGCCGACTTACCAAGAAACATTCCAATAGGAGCAAGAATTACACCAAGACAGCAGAATATAAGAGATAATATCGAAAGGATCATTGAAGCCGTTGCTTTTCCATCCTCTGGTTCTATTTCCATCTGATTGACAGATGACTGACCATATATAGATTGGCCATTCTGATTATATGGAGATGATTGACTTCCCTGACCATAACCATTATTTGAGTTAGTCTGGCCGTAGGGAGTGGTTTGCTCTGCCCTGCCATAGGCAGCTTGCTCGCTTTGACCGTATGGTGTTGACTGGTTGCTGCTTGTACCATATGGTGAACTCTGTGCCTGAGATGAATATGAATCAGTCTGTTGATTTGTATATGAATCTATAGGCTGTCCAGGCTGTCTATGTTCTCCTGCATATGGATTAGCCTGCTGCGTTCCATATGGGCTACTTTGTTGTGCCCCATATGTACTATTTGGCTCTACGCCATACGGACTATTCTGTTGGGTTCCATATGAACTATTCTGCTGAGCTCCATACGGACTTGCCTGCTGTGCTCCATATGGGTTAGTCTGCTGCGCTCCATATGGGTTAGTCTGCTGTCCACTATATGGGTTCATTGCAGGCTGACTATTTGGATCAAAGTAAGCGTCAGTTGACATTTTCTTATCACCATCATAAACCATAACGGGATCTAAGGTTCCGTTACTCTGACTATCATTAACTGCCTCTGCTTCCTTAACTTCCCCAGAACTAAATGGTTCCTGCATATTTGGCTGTGAAGCCAGATACTCCATCGCAGCTGCATTTTTCTCCAAATAATCAGGCGATAATACTGTTGTCGCTGCTTCTTCTGGAACAAACGAGTCATTATTTATATTGCTGTTTATATTATTATTTATATTACTGTTTAAATTATTATTAATGTTTTCATTATTTGATACAGTGTCATTAAATACAGGTTCGGCTGATACAGGTTCGGCTGATTTAATCTCATCCTGTACAAAACCATCCTGAACATTATTTTGTGAAGACAGATACTCTGCTATCTTCTGATTTTGAGCAAGATAATCCGGTGAAATAACAACTGTAACCGGATCATCATCATATGCATTTTCTGATGAAACTTTATCCAATGATACTTTATCTGATGTCATACCTGATGTCATATCTGATGTCTGTCCAGGTGTCTGTTCAGGTATCGGATTCGCTCCTGTTTCTTTAGAAAGGTTGACACCCATTTCACCATTATCATTTGGATTAAACTGTTGATCACTCATTACTTTTTCTCACTTTCAAGATATTTATAGCATATTGCTGCAAGTGCAGCTCCTGCAAATGGTCCAATTATAAATGCAATCAAGTCTTTGATTGGTCCTGGATTACCAGTAATTGCTGTAATAATAGCAGGTCCGATACTTCTTGCTGGATTTACACTTGTTCCAGTAAGTCCGATTCCTATGATATGAATTCCTACAAGAGTAAGTCCAATAATAAGACCGCCAAAAGAACCATGATTCTGATTCTTTGATGTTACGCCAAGGATAAGAATTACAAAAAGGAATGTAAGAATTACCTCAACTAAAATACCTGCAAACATGTTACCACCAACGCCAGCAAGACCATTTGAACCAAGGCCTCCTGTCTTATCCTCTATTCCGCCTAACTGGAATATACCTGCTAGTATACCTGAGCCAAAAAATGCTCCAAGAATCTGAGCGATAACGTAACAGCCAAAGTCTTTTCCACTCATTCCTCCGCTCATAAATACTCCAAGCGAAACGGCTGGATTCACATGTCCACCGGAAATGTTACCAACGCCGTAAGCCATCATAACAATGGCAAGACCAAATGCAAAGGCAGTTAAAATATAACCGCAGCCGTTATCTGAATCGCATCCTACAAGCATTGCTGTGCCACATCCAACAAAAACCAATGTAAAAGTTCCTATGAATTCTGCAACATACTTTCTCATTCCATCCATCTTGTTAACCTCCTTCATACTTTTAACTTCATGCAACTATGCACCTGCTTTATTGCATATAAAATGTCCTGATGACATCAACTGCCACCAACTTAATTAAAGCACATAACTAATAAAAATTGCAAGAAATTGTTATATTCAGAAAAGGAAATTACCAATGAAATATGTTTCTCAAGATGCCGAATAATATAAGCATTCCTATCCAGATAAATACACAAGCCTGATTCACCTTATTGACCTTCTTTTTGGACTCTATAATATAAAAGAAATATATTATTTCTCCCACCCAGAATGGAAAGGTAATAAACATAAATTGATTATATAAAAAGGCTTTTTTTAACTCCAGCCTGCTCATTGACATTATCATCCTTGTAACACCGCAGGTTGGACAATATATATGAAAAAGAGCTCTGAAATAACACACAAACCCTTTGTGTGTATATTTCTGAATCAGATAATATATGAAGCCGATAGCAAAAAGAATCCCTATATCTCTTAATGTTCTTTTAATAGCTATAGACTCATTGATATTGTTATCAGAAAGCTCATTTTGCATAGTATTATTCAATTCGTTTTTATCCTGATTTTCAGATTTCATTTTACCCATCAATAATCAACATAACCTATTATAAAGGCACCCCTTATTTCATAATTTAGGGGTGCCATGAAACACTATATTAATTGATACTATCCTTAATCTTAAGTCTTGAAACCGCTCTCTTAAGACTAGCTTCAGCAAGTGTATACTCACGTATACTTCTTTTTTGTAGCATTGCTTCTCTTGCCTTGGCTTCTCTTTCTCTGGCTCTTGCTTCATCTATATCTTCCGGTCGTTCAGCTGAATCCACAAGTATCAGAACGTCATTATCCTCAACTCGCATCATTCCATCCGACACCGAAGCTAAATGCTGTACCTCATCAGGTGTTGTATATTTAAGTATTCCCGGTTTAAGAGCAATAACAAGATTCTGATGATTAGCAAGCACTCCATATTCGCCATCTATTGCAGGGGCGATAAGAGAAATCAGCTCTCCTTCAAAGAAGGTATTATCAGCTTCATATATTCTAGTCATAAATGTTTTCATAAATTAACACCTCTGAAAATATATGCTTTCATCAATGTATAAGATATATTCATTACATCAATGTTTCTGCTTTCTTGATTGCATCTTCCAGGGTTCCAACGTTATAGAACGCAGCTTCTGGAAGGTCATCATACGCACCAGACATAATGGCTTTAAAGCCTCTTACCGTCTCGCTGACTGGTACATATACACCTTTCATACCTGTAAACTTCTCAGCTACAAACATAGGCTGTGCCAGGAATCTCTGAATCTTACGGGCACGGCTTACTATATCCTTATCTCTATCAGAAAGCTCATCCATACCAAGAATAGCGATGATATCCTGAAGCTCATTATACTTCTGAAGATACTCCTGAACCTCACGGGCAACCTTATAATGTTCGTCACCAACAACCTCTGCTTCAAGGATACGTGATGTTGAAGCAAGGGGATCAACTGCTGGATAGATACCCTGCTCAGCTATCTTTCTGCTAAGAACGGTAGTTGCATCAAGGTGAGTAAATGTAGTAGCAGGTGCCGGGTCTGTAAGGTCATCAGCAGGTACATAAACAGCCTGAACTGATGTAACTGAACCAGCAGATGTTGAAGTAATTCTCTCCTGAAGAGCACCCATCTCCTGAGCAAGTGTTGGCTGATAACCTACAGCCGAAGGCATACGTCCAAGAAGTGTTGAAACCTCTGAACCTGCCTGTACAAATCTGAAAATATTATCTATAAAGAGAAGCACATCTCTATGCTGAACATCTCTGAAATACTCAGCCATGGTAAGTCCTGTAAGCGCTACTCTCATACGTACTCCGGGAGACTCATTCATCTGTCCGAAAACCATTGCAGTTTTATCAATGGTTCCACTCTCCTTCATTTCATTCCAGAGATCATTACCCTCACGGCTTCGCTCTCCAACTCCTGTAAAAATAGAGTATCCACCATGCTCCATAGCTACGTTATGAATAAGCTCCTGAATCAGAACTGTTTTACCAACTCCGGCTCCTCCGAAAAGTCCGATCTTACCACCCTTTGCGTAAGGTTCAAGAAGATCTATTACCTTAATTCCGGTCTCGAGAATTTCAACAGAAACGTTCTGATCCTCGAACTTTGGAGCTGCCCTATGAATGTTCCATCTTTCCACCGAATCAGGTACTGCTTCACCACCATCAATGGGATCTCCCAGAACATTAAACATACGTCCTATAGTAGCGTCTCCAACAGGAACAGAAATGCCCGTTCCAGTAGGAACAACTTCCATATTTCGTGCCAGTCCTTCACTGGAACCAAGTACTATGCATCTCACAGTATGCTTTCCAAGCATCTGAGCAACTTCCATAGTAAGTTTTTTACCATCTACCTCAACATTTAGAGCATCTCTTAGCTTAGGTAAATATCCAGTTTCAAAAAATACATCTACAACAGGTCCTGAAACCTGTATTACTTTTCCTATATCCAAGACTCTGCAGCCTCCTTATTCTTTCCCTTTTATTCTGAGCTAAGGCTCTGAACATTAATAAACAGTGCTACTGACATAGGATGATTCTCCCAAGTACAAGGAAGAAAACGCAGACGTAGCGGGCTACGTCGAGGCTTTCTGACGAAGTGATTGGGGAATCAGACATGTCAGGAGGGCTGTTTATTATGCTTCTGAGCCTTTGCTCCTGCTGCAACCTCGGTTATCTCCTGAGTAATAGCAGCCTGTCTGACTCTGTTATACTGAACCTGAAGCTCAGCAAGAAGGCTCTCTGCATTTTTATTTGCTGAATCCATAGCTGTCATACGGGCATTCTGCTCAGCAGAAAAACTATCTACCAGCGCACCATATATATTTCCTGCAACATAGCTTGGAACAACTCTGTTCAGTACTTCATCTACGGAAGGATCAAATAAGTAATGCACATCCTTCTCATTCTTTTCTTCCTGTTTAGTCCAGAATTCGCGTCTGTCAAAAGGCAGAAGTCGCATCATCTTAACTTCCGTCAGAAACTCAGTAACCATATCACTGTAAATAATACGAATCTCATCTATCTCTTTTTCATCATACTGCTCGAGAAGAATGGAACTTATCTCACGTGCTCTTGTAAATGTGGGATTCTGTGCAGTATAGAGAAAGGATTGTTCTATCTCATAACCCCTTCGCTGAAAAAATCTGCGCCCATATTCTCCTACAACATAGAGCTTGGTTTTCTTATGCTTTGCCATCTGCTCTTCAGCAAGCTTGATTACATTATGATTATATGCTCCAGCAAGTCCTTTATCAGCTGTAATGATAAGATATGCGTAGGTCTCTGCAGGTTTTCGTCCGGTTTTCGGATAAAAATACCGGCTGTTGATATCGATTTCACTCTGGAATATTCGACGTATCTCAGACTCCTGCAATTTAAAATACGGTCTTGTACGGTCGAGTTCTTCCTTTGCCTTACGCATTTTCGTAGATGATATAAGATACATGGCATTCGTTATCTTACGTGTATTTTTTACACTGTTTATTCTATTTTTAATTTCCTTTGTATTTGCCATATCTTAACCTGTATTCTTTGTGATCCTGTAACTATTCAGTTACCACCATTTATAAATTATTTTCTGATATATATTGATCTCTGAATTTTTCAGCTTCAGTTATAATCGTCTGCTTATCTTCGTCTGATAACTGTCCATTCGAATCTATCTGTTTACAAAGCACATCTTCTTCCTCATGGAAATACTCAAGAAGCTTTGTACGGAAATCAGAAATGTTATCTACTGGAATATCCTGCATTACATGTGCAGTTGCAGCAACTAAGATAATAACCTGCTCATGTGGTTTAAATGGATTATTCTGAGGCTGTCTCAGAAGGTGCATAAGTCCCTGACCATAAGCGAGCTGCTTCTTTGTTGCTTCATCCAGATCACTTGAAAACTGTGTAAATATTTCCATTTCACGATACTGAGCAAGATCAAGTCTTAGAGTTCCGGCAGCCTTCTTCATAGCCTTTGTCTGTGCTGCACCACCTACACGGGATACAGACAGACCAACATTAACCGCAGGTCTCTGTCCTGAGAAGAACAAATCACTCTCAAGGAATATCTGTCCATCAGTAATAGAAATTATATTTGTAGGAATGTAGGCTGATACATCTCCTGCCTGAGTTTCAACTATAGGGAGAGCTGTAATACTACCTCCACCATTTGCATCAGAAAGACGTGCAGATCTCTCCAGCAGTCTTGAGTGCAGATAGAATACATCTCCAGGATAAGCCTCACGTCCCGGTGATCTCTCAAGAAGAAGTGACAGAGCTCTATATGCTATAGCATGCTTTGACAGATCATCATATACAATAAGTACATCCTTACCTCTCCACATAAAATACTCAGCCATAGCTGCACCTGAATATGGTGCAATGTACTGAATAGGAGCCGTCTCAGATGCATTTGCTGCTATTACAATGGTATAATCCATTGCACCCTTTTTCTTAAGAGTTCCAACAAGCTGTGCTACACTACTTGCCTTCTGTCCAATAGCAACATATATACAAATAACATCATTATCCTTCTGATTAAGAATGGTATCCAGTGCAATAGCTGTCTTACCTGTCTGTCTATCTCCAATAATAAGCTCACGCTGACCTCTACCGATTGGGAACATGGAATCTATAGAAAGAATTCCAGTATTCATTGGAGTGTCTACAGACTGTCTCTCAACAATTCCAGGAGCCGGAGTCTCAACAGCTCTGTAGCCATTAGACTCAATAGGTCCCTCACCATCAATCGGATTACCAAGTGGGTCTACTACTCTTCCAAGGAATTCTTCTCCAACAGGAATTCCGGCAGTTTTTCCAGTTCTAAGAACTCTGGTACCTTCTGTAACATCAGTATCATCACCAAAAAGGATAACACCTATATCATATGGTCTAAGCTCCTGAACCATGCCTCTGACACCGGATTCAAATACAACAATCTCACCATACATTACAGATTTGAGACCATCTACAAAAACAATCCCATCTCCAACTGATTCAACATAACCTTCCTCTTCAGGAATAATCTGAGGTTCCCAATTCTGAACATTGGACTTCATGAGTGAGATAAGTTCTTCACCAGAAGAAACCTTCTCAACCTTCATTTCCCTCAGCATTTCTTCCAGCTGATGTAATCTTCCTTCTTTAGTCCAGTCGTAAACTTCCTCACCTACAACAAGTCTGAAACCATTTACTAACGTTTCATCCTCTACCCATTGATACTGTATTTCAGGTCCATATTTTTTTGCTATAAATTCTTTCAGTCTTTTTGCCTGTTCATCATCAGGTTTTGAAGGAGCAAAGAGCAAGGCACGTGTTTTCTTATCTTCTGCCACTTTATTTAGCTCCTTTCAGCATTATCTAAAAACATGTCATATGCTTCACTGGTACTATTTGTGAGAACAACCTTACGAGTTGCCTCTTCAACCATCTCACTAATGTCTTTTTTGGCTGATTCAACAATTGCTCTTCTCTGATTCTCAGCATCTCTTTTAGCATCATTTATTATCTTATTAGCCTTTGTTTTAGCTTCAGCCTCAGCATCAGTTCTCATAGCAGCTATATCCATAGATGCCTTCTTTCTCTGCTGAGATATCTCTGTTTCAACATTTTTTAATTTTTCTTCATACTCAGCATTTTTTGCCTCAGCATCAGCAAGCTTTGTTCTTGCTGATTCATCCATTTCTTTATAATGATCTTCTCTCTGCTGCATGATTTTCTTAACAGGAGCATAGAGAATAATATACAGACCACCAAAAAGCAGGACTACATTGAACATATGAAGAAATATCTGTGTAAAATCTATTCCTAATGGCATATTCTTACCTCTCTATTTTTTACATAATCAAAATTCCTAAAATACCTAAATCACAAGACAAATATAATAAGGATTGCCACAACAAGTGCATAAAGAACAGCAGTCTCTATAAATACGATACCAAGGATCATAGATGATCTGATATTACCAGCTGCTTCAGGCTGACGAGCAATACCTTCAGCTGTTTTTCCGATACTCATACCCATTGCTATAGTTCCAAGTCCACCTGCAAGACCAATAGCAATTGCTGCTGCAAGAGCCTTTGCTCCTGTAGAATTATCTGTTGCTGCTGCCTCCTCTGTAGTTTCTTCTGCTGCATAGGAAACTGTTGCAGGAGCAACTGCTGAGAAAAATGCGAAAGCTGCAAAAAGGATTGCAACTGTTAAAACTGTTTTCTTAATTAGTTTCATTTTATTTACCTCTTTCTATTCTTAACCAAATTATTAAACATTAAATAATTCATCTTATTTCATATTAATATACGTACTTCATATTCCTGATTATCACGCTTCAGCAAGAGCCTTGGACTTCTTCTGCTTCTTTTTCTTAGGCTTCTTCTCATGTACCTCTGATACCTCTCCATAATATATCGATACCAGCATTGTAAGTACGTAAGCCTGAACTATCGCATGGATAAGTGTAAAAAGTATACCTACCAGAACAGGAAGTACAAAACTAAGTGACATTGAATAATATACAAGTTCTGTTACAAGTGTTCCTGACAGGAGTGCACAGAAAAGACGGAAGCTCATGGAGATTGGCAGTGAAAATTCCTTAAGGGTAAGTCCAACTCCTTTTATTTTATTTCCCAATATACCACCTGACATTATGAATAAATATGAGAATACACCCATTCCTATAGCTCCATTGATGTCACAAAGTGGAGCCGGCAGTGATATTGGATAGCCTTTAGTTGTCGTCCCCTGTATTCCGAAAAGTTCAAAAATAGTTCCCACGAATATATATGATCCTGCTGCGAATACATAAGCTCCAAGAATACTATTCAAATGCGGACTGTTCGTTTTAGCCAGATTATCAAAATATCCTACCCACATTTCTATCAGAGCCTGAAACTTTCCAGGTACCAGTTTAAAACGCGGCACAGCAAATATTCTTATCATTAGGGCTATAAAAAGTAATATAGCTGTTACAATATAAGCTGCAATAAGCGAAGGATTAACCGTGAGTCCGAAGAAGTTCATTTTGTTTTCTTCGTGCAGAACAGCATCTCTCATCACGACTTTTATCGATTCGTGATGTCCGCCTCCTTTATTTGTTACGATAATTCCGACCAGGAGCAGTACCAGAACAATAGCCAACACTATGATACATCTGGTTCTTTTTCCTTTGTCCAAATCCATATTCTCCTTTCTACCCTTCAACGTATTTATCCTAGACGTTCATTTTGGATTTTTCATTAGAAATGCGAACATCTAAAACAATCATATAGTATAAAACAAAAATATTTGATATACAAGCATATAATAGACATAATATATAATAAAAAAAGCATTTTTTAAGCAAAAGTGACATATTGAAATTAAAACTTCTAATTTCAATATGTCACCATATAGTTTCATTCTATTTTTGTTACTATTCACGGTTAACTCAAAAAACACTCTTAAGTCCACATCACATAAAGCTTATTCTTATGCAAGCATAAATAAGCTTATATGCGATGTTCTATTGCTGCTTACGCAGCACTGAATCGTGTTTTTTGAGTTCCTGTTTCACAGGTATTATGAGATATAATTGAAAAACAAACTGCGAGCAGTTGTTTTTCGATTATATCTCATAAACCGTGAATAGTAACCTATTTTTATATATTGGCTATTTATTTGAATTATTAAGCAGGTTTCCTAATACCGCTCCACAAAGTCCACCAATTATATGTGTCAGCTGTGATACATTGTCATGAACAGTGATCATACTCATTACTTCTGAACCGAGATAAATGACCATAACAAGAATCATCGAAATCGGAATCTCACCTGCCTTAAGGTCTGATGCAGACACGAGAATGATCATCATAAATACAACTCCGCTGGCTCCAAGAAGTGCTGTATGTGGAAACAGAAGTATATTTACAAGTCCCGAGATCACTGCCACTATTCCGAAGCCTTCTACCAGTGTAAGGCTTCCATACTTTTCCTCAAGTACCGGTCCCAGCAGCAGGAAAAGTGTCATATTGCTCGCATAATGTGACATGCTTGCATGTCCCAATACATGTCCGAAAAGCCTTATGAAGAATCCCACACTCAGCTTACTCCTGTAGACTTCAAAGAAAAGCTCAGTGCTTTTTCCACCTGTCAGATATCCAACCAGCAGAACAACTAATGAAACAAAGGCAAATGTAAGCGTTGCCGGCGCATTATAGGTAAATGAAATCTTACCCTTACTACTGCTGTTACTTGCCATGACAGCCCCCTTTTCCACATTCAACTAGAAAATCTCTATACTATAACCTGATGGATAACATCCTTAACCTTCTTCACGGGAATAATAGTCAGTTCATTCTTAACTTCCTCAGCTACATCCTCAAGATCCTCAATGTTTTTCTCTGGAATATAGACTGTTTTTACTCCTGATCTTACTGCAGCCATCAGCTTCTCCGGAAGACCGCCGATAGGCATAACATTTTCCCTGAGTGATACTTCACCAGTCATTGCAATATCTGGACGAACTGGTTTTCCGGTAACTAATGATGAAAGTGCCGTAACAAGAGTTATTCCTGCTGATGGTCCATCCTTTGGCACTGCCCCCTCTGGAACGTGAATGTGCAGGTCTTTCTCTGCAAAGCATTTACTTTCTTCCGGATACATATTCTTTACCAGACTTATAGCTATCTCTACAGATTCCTTCATAACATCACCCAGCTGACCTGTAATGATTGTCTTTCCGGAACCCGCAACTAATTTGCTTTCGATAAAAAGAATTTCACCACCTGCCATAGTCCAAGCAAGTCCTGTTACTACTCCAGGAACTGACTTCTTGTCAATCATATCATGACTGAGAGCCCTTCTGCCTAGGAATTCGCGAAGGTTAGCCGGCTTAACGGATATCTTCTCTTCATTTCCTTTTACGAGCTGAACTGCAGCATATCTCATGAGAGTATCTATCTGCTTCTTAAGACCTCTGACACCGGATTCCATTGTATAGTCTGAAACGATTTTCTTAATCGCACTATCCGTTATAGTCAGGTTCTTTCTTTTAATTCCTGCAGATTTCATTGCCTTAGGTATAAGATGTTTCTTAGCTATCTGGAACTTCTCAGTAGCTGTATAACCAGGAAATTCAATTATTTCCATTCTGTTAAGCAGTGGTTCAGGAATTGTATCTGTTGAGTTCGCAGTGCAGACAAAGAGTACATTTGACAGGTCATATGGAACATTCATGTAATGATCTGTAAAGCTGTTGTTCTGCTCCGGATCCAGCACTTCAAGAAGAGCTGACGACGGATCTCCGCCATAATCACGAACAAGCTTATCAACCTCGTCAAGAACCATTACAGGATTAGAAGCACCACTTCTCTTCATACCTTCCATGATTCGTCCCGGCATAGCACCGATGTAAGTTCTTCTGTGTCCTCTGATCTCAGCTTCATCCCTGATTCCACCAAGACTGATACGAACGTATTTTCTTCCAAGAGCTTCAGCAATGCTTTGTCCGATGCTTGTCTTACCAGTTCCAGGAGCACCTACAAAAAGAAGAATCGAACCAGACTGCTTCTTATTAAGCGCCATAACAGCAAGCTGCTGAATAATCCTTTCCTTAACCTTTTTCAATCCATAATGCTCTCTGTCCAGAACTTTTTCTGCAAATTCAAGATCTATAGGAGAAAACTCCTCAGGTTTCCAGGAAAGTGTCGTAACAAAATCCAGATAATCATAAAGCATTCCATATTCATGGCCATCCTGGCCTTCCTGCTTCATTCGATTAAGAACCTTTCTGGCTTCCTTCTCTGCAGTCGGATTCATTCCTGATTCATCTATCTCTCTTTCGAATCTTCTTACATCAGAAATATTTTCCGGATGCATCTCATCCAGTTCTCTTTGAAGAATCTCTATCTGTTTTTTTATCGCATCCTCACGGTAAATACTTTCGTTACGTGCCTGCTGCTCAAGCTCAGCACCCTCAGCTACATCAGCCAGCTCCATAAATTCATAGGCAGCATGCTCAATCAGATTAAATCTCTGAAGAACACTGTCGACCTCAACCATTTCGTATTTTTCAAGCCATGTAATACTGAAATATCCTGTCATAGAGCAGGCAAGTTCATTAATATTCTTCCACTGAATAATAAATCCTCTCGCCCACAGACCCCACTGATAATTCTGAACGAATTTGAGGAATTTGCCTTTGAGCTTTTCAAATCTTTCTTTGATTTCAGCTTCATCAGCATCATTTACTTCAGGTCTTATCTCTATCTCGCAGTCAATTCTTCCATTTTTCTGCTTCTTAAAATCAAGGAAATTGATTCTGTCCTTAGTACGAACCTTTACATTTCCTTCAGAATCTATGGACTCAACTCTTGCAACAACTCCTATAGGAAAAATATCTTCAAATGCGACATCAGGAACTGCAATATCATCCCTGAGCATAGCAAACGCTATATCATCTCCATTATTAAAATCTTTAACTTCCCATGTATCTATCACTTCTTTTTTAAAGTAAAATGTAACTTCGGGCAGGAGTATCGTATCATAAATTGGTATTGTTAACACTTCTGTATCCTCCTTTTTCTTGTTAGCACTTTAACTCTGTGAGTGCTAATATGTATAATACTACAGTTATGATTCATAGTCAACTTATACGTTATTATAAGTCTTTTTTCTTTACAGTCTTTCTATTTTGAGTTATTATATTGAGGAGTGGGAACGTAAAATCATCAGTTTCTACATGATTAAAAGAATTTCTTAACGGAAATCAATTTAAGGGGAATAACGAAGTGAAAATTGACCTGAACGAAATTTTATATGCTGTTTCTGCCGGTCTTGATGCTGTTGAGATTGAACTTCTTAATGTGCGCAAAGGTCATTGTAAGCGAATTGCTGCAATATCTATATCTCTTGGCAAGGCTCTTGGTCTTTCTCAAGGAGATCTTATCGACCTCGCTGCATTTTCGATACTTCATGATAATGCTCTGACAGAAGTCAATCAGGAAGAGATACAGTATAAAAAATATAACAATGGTGAAGGCTATTCTCAGCATGATTTTAATGTGCGAAGATGTATTATCGGAGAAAGTAACACCCGTTATATGCCTTTCAGAACTAATAACCGTGATGTTATTCTTTTGCACCATGAAAATGCCGATGGATCCGGACCTCAGGGAAGAACCTATGACCGTACTCCTATCAAGGCGCAGATTATTCATTTAGCAGATACACTGGATAATAATTTTGATTTTACTACATTTAATAAGGATAACTATGGTGCAGTAATATATTTTGTCAAATCAAATGCAGGAACTCTGTTCTCAAGAGAGATTGCCGATACATTTACAAAAACCTTTAAGGCAAAGCACCTTAATTCGATTTCTGTTGCAAATATTGATAATTATCTTATCAAATCTACAAAGCATTTCAATGATGAGTATTCTCCTCAGGAGGTTGTAAATCTTGCGACCCTGATTGCACGAATAGTAGACTATAAGTCTCATTATACCTGTAAGCATTCTATTGGTGTTGCAAAGAACTGTGACGTAATGGCTAAGTACTACCACTTTCCTGAAGAAAAGCGAGTAAAATATTACCTCGCCGGAGCTCTTCATGACATTGGAAAGCTTATGATTGATAACTCCATACTTCAAAAGCCTTCTAAACTTAATGAATACGAATACGAACTGATGAAGCAGCATGCTTATTATACATATGACATTCTGCATCATGTTAAAAATATGAATGATATACTGATCTGGGCGTCTCATCATCACGAGAAGCTGAATGGCGAGGGTTATCCATTTGGACTGAAAGCTGAATCTCTTTCCAATGAAGAAAGGCTCATGACCTGTTGTGATATATATCAGGCGCTTACTGAGGAAAGACCTTACAAATCCGGTTTTTCTCATGAAAAGGCGATTTCAATCATGCGTGATATGGTCATTAAAGGTGAGATAGACAATAATATCGTAATGGCTATGGATATGGAATTCAGAGATGGTTCAAGAGTTAATGAAGCTCCAACCACTTCAATTCTGACTTAATATTCCAGCTCGCAGTTTTAAGTAATTAGATACATACAAAAAAACAGCTGAAAACAGCTGTTTTTTTGTTTCACTTTGTATTTCATTTTATAACGTGAGGGTCAAAAGTAACTTTTGACTTCTATATTATTACCAGGAGATTACCTCATGACCATCTTCTGTTACAAGTACCTGAATCTCCCACTGAGCTGACATTGAACCGTCTTCGGTATAAACTGTCCAGTCATTATCTGCATCTACAAATATCTGATGATCTCCTGCATTTACCATCGGCTCGATTGTGAACATCATTCCAGGTACCATGAGCATATCTGTTCCTCTTTTTGTTACATAGCTTACCCATGGTTCCTCATGGAACTCTATTCCAACTCCATGTCCACCAATGTCACGTACTACAGAATAACCAGCTGCTTTTGCATGATCATTTATAACCTGTCCCATATCTCCGAGGAATCCCCATGGTTTTACCTCTTTAAGACCAAGTTCTACGCATTCCTTTACAGTTTCAACCAGCTTTCTATCCTCATCAGTCACATTTCCGAGCATAAACATTCTTGATGAATCAGAAAAATATCCATTCAGAATAGTTGAGCAGTCAACATTTATTATATCGCCATCCTGAAGAATCTCATTTTCATCAGGTATTCCATGACAAACTGCATCATTTATAGATGTGCATACACTTTTAGGAAATCCCTCATAATTAAGAGGTGCAGGTATTGCGCCATGTTTTTTGCAAACCTCATTTACAATTTTATTAATGTCCTCTGTACTCATGCCTATACATATCTTATCAGCAACCACGTCAAGACATTCAACATTTACCTTGGCACTTTCTTTGATCAGGGCAATCTGCTCAGGATTTTTGATCATTTCGCGAGTAGGAACCTTGTGTCCCTGATTCTTATACATCTCGATCTTTCTGTCAAAATCCTCATGACAAGACTTATACTTTTTTCCACTTCCACACCAGCATGGGTCATTTCTTCCAATTTTCTTAGCCATAATATTCCTCATAAACTTAATAATTTACTCTTAGTACAGCATTATTATAGGGGCAAAATATCTTTTGCCCCCATTAATCACCTGTAATTTTCTTTCTTATTTAACAGATTGTAACCACAGTTAAATATATATTACTCTTTGTTTTTTGTCAACTGTAAGTTTTCAACATCATTAATATGTAGGTTTTTACTGTCATTCATATGTAGGTTTTTACTACCCTTCATATGCAATCTTTCCATTGCATATTGTATAATGCACTTTACCCGGAAGTGTCCAGCCTTTAAATGGACTGTTCTCTGCCTTTGATGCAAAGCTGTCCACATCCCATTCTTCATCTTCTCCGAAAATAACTATATCTGCAGGGGCACCCTCTGTTATGCTTCCTGGCTGCATCCTGTATATTTCTGCCGGGTTCTTACTCATCAGCGTAATCAGCTTAAGAAGTGATATATATCCCGGTTGAACAAGTGATCTTATACCAAGTCCCAGTGACGTTTCAAGTCCTGTAATACCACTTGGAGCCTCGCTCATCGGTCTGTCCTTTTCCTCCTTTGAGTGAGGTGCATGATCCGTAACTATAACATCAATCGTTCCATCCTTTATTCCTTCGATTATAGCCTGTCTGTCTTCTTCAGTTCTTACAGGTGGATTCATTCTTGCATAGGTTCCATATTCAAGCACTGCATCTTCAGTTAATGTAAAATGATGCGGAGTTGCCTCAGCATGAATATCAGCCCCTAGTTTTTTTGCAGACCTGACATACTCCACACTGTTTTTAGAGCTGATATGCTGGATAACAACAGTTGCTCCGGTATGAAGTGCAAGAACAGTATCTCTTGCCACCATTATATCCTCGGCTGTTCGAGAGGCCCCACCATAATCCAGAAGCTCAGAAACCCGGCCCATATTTACGCCCGGCTGTTTAACAAATACAGGATCTTCTTCATGAAGACTTACAGGAAGATCAAGTTCTGCTGCCTTTTCAAAAGCCTGAAGGAGAACCTTTTCATCCATAATTGGAAGTCCATCATCCGTAAAGCCTGCAGCTCCAGCCTCAGCCATTTCATCCATATCAACCAGTTCCTGTCCCTTCATGCCTTTAGTAACCGTAGAAGTCTGAATAACATGAATCGGAGTTTTTTCTCCCTTGTCCTGAATATATTTGAGAGTCTCTACATTATCTACAACAGGCTTAGTATTTGCCATACAGATAACAGTCGTAAAACCTCCCCTTGCAGCAGCTGCTGCACCAGTATCTATATCTTCTTTATAAGTAAAACCAGGATCTCTGAAGTGAACATGACTGTCCACAAGTCCTGGTGCAACAACCAGTCCCTTAGCATCAATCACCTGAATATCAACATCTGAAATGTCAAATCTTGCTTTTATCATTTCAATATCCAGATCAGGTCCGGCACCAGCTATTATATTTCCTACAATTGCAACGTCAGAAAGTCTGTCAACCTTAGTTACCGGATCAACAACTCTCCCACCTTTTATATATAACATATTATCCTCCTTTTACCGAGCAGACCAATAAAACTTCGCATGTAGTTTTATAAGTTTAGTAGTTTTAGTATACTACAATGTAATCACGATCATAAACATCTTCTTATAATTCTCAGCCAATGCATACTTTTTAATATATGGCTGCTGAATAAGTCTTATATCGAAGCCATGCATATCTATTATTTTTTTTACGATTGAAAGTCCAAGTCCGGAACCTCCCCTGGTATTTCTAGACTCATCTCCCATTACAAATGGCTCAAAGAGATGCTCAGCCACTTTATCTTCAATCATATCTCCATTGTCGGCAACCATAATCCTTATTAATTCATCATCATTTAAGAGAAATACACCTATATCAGTTCCCTTTTCATTATGACGTATGGCATTTGTAATCAGGTTGGTTATAACTCTTGATATCTGAAGCTTGTCAGCATTTATCAGAAGTTTCTCCTCTGGAATATCTATATCTAGTGTCATTCCTTCATCTTCGATATCCTGATACTGAAATGCAACGCACTCCCTTACCAGCTCACATATATCCACTTCAGATCTGCTAAGCTGAAATCCCTCGCTATCCAGTTTAACATAATCAAAAAGAAGTGAGATAAGGTCACTCATCCTTTTCGACTTGGTCTGTATAGCTGCAAGATATTCTGCCTGCTTATCCTCACTTACCATTCCGTCTGAAAGAGCCTTAGCATATCCGGATACTGTAGTAATCGGAGTTCTCAGATCATGAGCAATATCAGAAAGCATGAGATTACGCTTTTTCTCATATTCCTTCTGCTTCTTTATATCTTCTTCCTCAATAATCCTGAATTCTGTAATAACTGAATGAGAAAAGATGAAGGCTCCTATAACATAAGGCAAAATAATTATAATGACAGATGCCAGAAGAATAATAAAAAATAATATTTCCTGTCCACGATTCATATTCGGAATTATATTTTCATCTGTAGTAAATACATTTGTCATCCTGATATTCAGTCCATTTATCGCATTGCTAAAAACATATCCCGCTTCTCCGGGGATTATTAAATTGATAAACTCCAGAACAATAATACCAATCATTAAGATAAGCACAATAAAAAGGCCTGCTATGCCAATAACCTGTACCTGGGCATCATCAAAAAAATAATGCATCATAACTGGTAGCACCGCAAACCTGAGAACGGACAGGATACCATATTCAGCTACGCTGACAAAAAGTATTATCAGCAAAAATCTTTTAATTATTAGTAACCTAAGCTTCTTATATTCATTCATCTCTATATATTCATGTTTTATTTTTCAAGCCTATAACCAAGTCCTCGAAGTGTCTTAATATATTCAGATGGATCATCCGACAGCTTGGAGCGAAGCTTGCTGATGCAAACCATGATATTATTATCGGCAATTATAAAGTCCTCTCCCCAGCCATATTCATATATCTGCTGTTTTGTAAATACTTTTCCAGGATAGGTCATGAACAGTTCCATAATCTTATATTCAACAGAAGTAAGTTCAATAGGCACTCCATCCTTAAGAAGACTGCAGGATTCCGGATCCAGTTCAAGATTTTTGACCTTAATAACTTCACGTTTTACCTCACTGGCTCCGAGATTATAGAATCTTCTGATATTGGAATTAATTCTTGCCACTGCCTCAAGAGGATTAAATGGCTTAGATATATAATCATCTGCTCCGAGATTAAGGCCAAGTATTTTTTCCGAATCTGCATCCTTAGCCGAAAGAATGAGAACAGGAATATTACTATCCTCACGAAGCTTTCTCAGAACCTGATATCCATCTAATTTGGGCATCATAATATCCAGTACACAGATATCCGGCTTCTCTTCTTTCAGTTTTATTACAGCCTCTGCACCATCTACTGCCTCCACAACACTATATCCTTCATTTTCAAGGTATAATCTGAGAAGACTCCTTATCTCATCTTCATCATCTGCTATAAGTACTTTATAACCCATAATGTCTTCCTCACAACTATCATAGTTATTAGTCGAATTAATTAGAAACTGATGCACTAGTCATAGTCACTGTTAGCTCAAAATGCAGGCATTATTACCCCATCTCATAAACCGTGAATAATAACTATGATAGACCAATCTTTCTTTTTCTTCAACTTTCTTTTTCCATCGCACCATATTTAAGCGTTTCATAAAGAGCCGCATTTGTGGAATAGCGATATGGTTCAACAAAAAATATGGAAAGCATACCACAGGTCAGTGCAGAAAGTATCTCCCAGCCTATAAAGGAAAAATCTAAAACAAATGCTTTCCACTTATTTCCTTTCATCATTTCTTTACTAATTCTGAAAGCCTCTTCAGGGCTGAGTTCAGGATTTTCTGCAAGAAGGTATGGTATCATTCTATATTCGTATTTTTTTATGCATCCTGGAATTATAAAGACCATTGACCAGAGTATTATATAAATATCTCTATAGAATAGAGTCTTGACTATATTTTTATAACTATGATCGAATGCGTAAACCACATTTGATATTTTCGAAGGTTCTTCCAGATTTTTGAAAAAGAATCTGCAGCACCCCATTTCAAGTGGATTATAAATGAATACATTGACCAGCATAGCAAATGCAAATATAGTTAAAAATACTACTGCAAATACAAATCCCATCGTTCCTGCAAGAACAGCCTTATCCTGAAAGGTCATTTTATCAAGACTATCAGTTATAGTATCCTTATTAGTAGTATCTATATTAATTGTATAATCTGATTCATCTTTTGACTCATCTTTTTGCTCATCTTTTTGTTCATCAGAAGTATTTTCAGACTCTTTATCATCGGATTTTCCAATCATACTATTTGTAAAACCACTGGATGAACTATTTAAAACATTTGCGGGATTGCCACCACCAATCCCTCCAACAGCTAATGCCAATACAAATGCTACTGCAACAGTTTTAATATAATTCTGTAAAAAAGCAGTCTTACCACGCTCTTTAATATCTTTACGGTTCCAATTCATATAGAAATCACCTCTATACACTCTCATTTATACATAATCAATCAAAAAGGCGGCAGGAAGATCTGACTTCCTGCCACCCTCCATGTGACTATCTTACCAAATTGTTTGGAATTTATAAACCTTCTAACCTTAACGTTATCTTAAACTTTCACAACATTGTCCATATCATTTGATCTGCCACTTTTAAGTGCCTCGTAAAGAGCTGCATTTGTTGCGAACTTATAAGGATTTACATAGAAGATTGAGAGAAGACCAAGTGTTAATACTGAAAGAAGCTGCCATCCGATGAATGAGAGGTCAAGTACGAATGCCTTCCACTTATTTCCATCCATCATTTCCTTACTCATTGCAAATGCTTCCTTGTATGACATATTAGGATTATCTGCAAGAAGGTATGGGATCATTCTATACTCATATGACTTGATGATTCCTGGTAATACGAAAAGCATTGACCAGAGTGCTATAGCAATGTCTCTTCTTATCATTACTTCAACTACATTTTTATAATTATGATCAAATGCGAAGGTTACATTTGACAGATCAGCTTCATCATCAAGATTCTTAAGGAAGAATCTGTTGCATCCCATCTCTACAGGATTAATCAGAAGTGCATCTATTGCAAGAGTTATAGCAAAAACTATTACAGTAAGTGTCATAACTGAGATTACAATTATAGCAACTGCAGCAATTGCTCCTTTTCCATCTACTTCACCATTTTTATCGATGTCCTTGCTGACTTCGATTTCATCTTTTTTTGTGTCACTGTTTTTGGTTTCGCTTTTTTTAGTATCCTTTTCTACGATATCATCAGATTCATCATCTGTATCAACAGTAATGTTATAGTTTCCATCTGCATCCTTGTCAGCATCCATAACTAAATGCCCACCATCAAATAATGAACCTTCATGCGCATTGTTAAATGCATTGCTTAATCCGGATCCGGTTCCCGAGAAGTTTCCGGATGCTCCACCTACTATAACTGTAAGTATCAGGGCAACTACAATTGCCTTCCAGTAATTCTTTCTGAATGAAACCTTTCCTTTTTCTTTAACCTGTTTTCTTGTCCACATAACCATTTCCCCCTTTCAAGGATATAAGCATTTCAGCAGTTTATGTTTTACTTTTTTTCTGCTGTGCTGCTTTGTTTTTGTTTATGTGTACATCTTAACAGGCGAACCTTTCCAGATTTATCCGGAATTCTTAACCATACCTTAACTGATAATTATCCTTATCTTGATACGCAGAATTAAAGAAATATTATTTATGCTTTTCAGTCGGTGCTTTATGTTCTTCGAAGTATAGCGTATACCTCTCATCCTTTACATCATAGAGTGGAATCAGCTTGAAATTCCGAGGCTGATGCTTTGTTCTATAATTATTCTGAAGCCACACGAATACATCATAGAGATGTTCCGATACAGTATCTAAGAATTCTTCCGGCTTATCAAAATCTCCGGATATAACATCTATATCCTCTGTAAGTCCTGCCAACACGATAGGACCATCTATAAATGCAGCCAGATATGGCATATCCGGAAGTCTCTCGGCTTTAAGTTCCGTAATAAAGTGAATATCAATCACGTCACCATCTCTAACTCCGGAAACTGTAATATAGCTGCTGTTTATCTCTACTTTTCTCTTATTCTTGCTTTCAAAACATACCTCTGGCTTCATCGCTGACCATTCAGGATTTCTGAAGGATATGGTAATCTCATCGTTTTCTTCATTTGAGTCTAAGATAGTCACGGTGAATCTCAGATTCCATCTGGACTTTTCAAAGCTGCCATGTTCGTCGAAAAGAGTCTGAACCTCATAGCCACCCATATTGAGCGCCTGGACAAGCCTAATACCTATCTGTCCCTTATCAGGCTCTCCTATTTTACCTTCAAGAACTGATGGAATATACTGATTTACAAAAAGATGTTTTGCATCATCATCTGCCGAATAAATCATTTCTGGATATGTGGTCTGTGCCTGAATCATCGTACCCTGACAGCACCAGAAGTCATTTCGCTTGCTTGCCCATTTCTTAACAGCTCCCGTCGTCATTGGAAGGAAATATGCAGGCATTCCTGTTTCCGCATTCTGCTGAGCAAGGAAGCCATTATAAACGCATCTCTCTATATAATCAGAATACTTTGAATCTCCAGTCCATTTAAAGAGATATCTGGCAACACGAACCATATTATAGACGGTGCAGAACTCCTGTCCTCTATCACCTCTATATTCCCCAAGTTTCTTCGGAGGAATCCAGAATTCACCAGCATTAGCTCCAGTTGTGGCAAACATACCACGCTCTGTTACTGCGCTATTCCAGAAGCTTTCCACTATCTTACGCCAGTCCTCATCGCCTGTCAGCTCATACATTTTAGCTGCTCCCTGAAGGATTGGAATACTGGCATTTGTATGCTGATCTGTAAGGGCGTCATCTCCAGCCTTAATGGTCTTAAATATACCCTGTCCCTTATAAGTCTCAGCCAGCTTCTTATATTTTTTATCCTTTGTTACATCATATGCATCAGCCCAGAGTTCAAGCATTCCTGCCTGCTCGCCCTTAAATATAGTCTCTGGACTTCTCTTTTTCATATCCTTTGTCCAGTCCGTAAACCAGTCAGCCATTCCGGAAAGAATCTGAAGAGCAATTTCATTTTTAGTATATTTATAAGTATCCAGAAGACCCATCAGGAGCTTATGAATAGTATATTGAGGTGACCAGATATAGCGGTCAGTTATCATTATCTCAAAGTATTTTTCAGGAATCGGTCCTGCCCATTTACCACCATTCAGTTCCTGACAGCGTCTAAGCTCGGAAACTATGTGACAAAGCTTGGCTGAAAGAATCTCATCTCCATCATTTGCTACTATTGCAGCCGCAGCAGACATATAATGTCCAAGAAAATGTCCCCTCAGCTGACAGCTTGGTGCCTCCCATCCCCAATGAAGCTTTGCATTTACCGGATCCTCAAGAGTCATCATTCCTGGAATTATAATACCAGCCTCAAAATAATAATTCTGAAGCAGGCTTGTATCATCCAGTTCCTTCAGATACTCTTTATTTACATCCATCCTTTTACGAAAGAGTCCCTCTGAAACACTTACTTCATTAATTGCATACTCTCTGATCATTTTGTCCCCCCATAAATCTTATAACTGTTCAAAATATTTTATAACTTCTAATAAAGAGTCAAGAATTATTCCTGCCTTTTCTTTTATTTCATCATCAGGCTGAAGTATATCCGGAACCATGATTGGAAAACCACCGGATGCCTTTGCTGCCCTTATTCCATTAAATGAATCTTCAATAATATAACATTCCTCAGCTTTCACACCTAAACTTTCAGCCGCTGTTAAAAAGCTGTCTGGCTCAGGCTTACTTCTTTTAATCATATCACCGCCGACTATCTCATCAAAATAATCGATAAGTCCGGCATTTCTTAGTTCTTTTTTTACAATTTCGGTTTTAGTTGAAGAAGCAATGGCTGTTCTGACACCTCTATCCTTCAAGAACTGGAGAATCTCATTTACTCCCGGTTTTACTGGGAGTTTTCCATTATCAGCCTTTTCCCCAAAGAGCTTTGAAGCTTCACTCCAAACTGCTTCAAGTGGAAAATCATCTCCCAGGCATTCTCTCATAATCCGACGGGTTTCTGTGCTTGTAACTCCTATACATTTTTTACTCACATCCTCAATCAATTGCATGTCAGTAATCCCATGTCTTGCAGCTACTTCCTTGTTGCATTCAATGTATAGTCTCTCCGAGTCAAATATAACTCCATCCATATCAAATATTACATTTTTTAATTCCATTTTTACCTCATGTTTTAATCTGTAGTTACAATTCTATAGTTACATCCAGTCCGGGATTTCTATTATATAATGTAAGCTTTCCATTCATTTTCTGAACTATTTCACTCACAATATAAAGACCTAATCCAGAACCATTTTCATTTCCGCAATTTTTACCTCTGTAGAATTTACCCGTTATAAATGGTATCTCCTCTTCTGGAATTCCAGGGCCAAAATCCCGGAAATGTATTCTCACCCTATGCTCATTTCTCTCCGACCTTTTATCTGCTTCAGCTTCTGTCAGTTGTTCTGAATCAGATAATAGCTCCAGAGTTATCTCTATTCTGGTTTTTGCATATTTTTCTGTATTACTCTTCAGATTCTCCATTATCTGAAGAAGTCTTTTAGAGTCTGCATTTATCATATATGAAGACTTGTCCGGCAGATTCATACTCACTTTTTCATCAAATGCAAAAAGCTCCGCCACATCTTTTTTCATAAAACTTATGATATCAACATTTTCTTTTCTCACCTCAAGACGGTTCATCTCAGATATTGAATGTATAAAGAGATCATTTGTAAGCTTGGAAACCTCATCACACTTTGACATCAATGTTGTAAGATACTTCTGCCTTTTCTCCGGAGTACTATCCATGTTTGCCTCAAATGCCTCCGCATACGCCCTTATGGAAGCCATCGGAGTTTTAATATCATGAGACAGGGTTGCTATCACCGTTTTATTATTTTCAATAGCATTTTTCTCAGCATTTCTGGATCTTATTATTTCCTTTCTCATATTTTCAAAAGCCCAGGTAAAATCACCGAAATAATTTCCCTTATCCATACTGAGCTTTCTATCGAGATTCCCCTTTGATACATCCATTGCAAATACCTTCATGTCACTGAATGGTTTAAGAATACTATTATTTATATAAAACAGCATGGAAAAAATTCCGATAACGCTGATAGCAATCGGAATTATAATCCATATTTTCATATTTTTATCATCATTCGATTTTTTTATCTCATCACCATATTTTTGTGGCAGCTCATCGCATTTCAAAACAGCCACATCATACTCACCTGATTCTATAAGATTTCTGATTTCATTTGCATCTACTGCAATATTATTATCACCATACATATCCTCTCTGCTTCTCTCATATAAATGTGCAGTGATCAGACAGGCGGCAAGAATCAGTATTATGTAAACTATCGCAATAGCAGTCAGCTTTCTATTCATATTCCGACTCCATAACTATTCTATACTATTTATGTCTGCAGCATATATCCCACTTTATATACCGTCTTGATATATTCAGGGTTTGAAGGATTGTCCTCAAGCTTCTCTCTAAGCCACCTGATGTGAACTGTAAGAGTCGAGCCGTCCACCTCGCTGAAAGCCCCCCAAACCTCAGAAATAAGCCTGTCCTTCTCAATAGCCTCGTTTTTATTTCTCGCAAGAAAAGCAAGAAGATCGAATTCCTTAAGAGACAGATTTACAGTTTTTCCACCTTTAGTTACATTTCTTGAAGTGAGACTAACTACTATATCTCCAAACTTAACCACTTCGTCTTTGGTTCCCTCACCATAGGTTCTTCTGACAAGAGCATTTATTCTCGCAAGAAGCTCCTTCATTGAAAAGGGTTTCGGAATATAATCATCGCCACCTTCTTCAAATCCCGTCACACGATCATCCACACTCGTTCTCGCACTGGCAAAAATAACAGGTACAGCAGAAACCTTTCTAAGCTCACGGCATACCTCATAGCCCTCGCCATCCGGAAGATTAATATCAAGAAGGATGACATCATATTTTTCATCTGTCAGAATCTCATATGCTCCATCAACACTAAAGGCCTGATCAACCTCGTAGTCATAATTCATAAGCATTTCTTTGATTATATCTGACAGGTCCTTATCGTCATCGACAATTAGAATCTTTCTCATTCCATTTTCCTCGATTCAAAGTAGACAAAAAGTGTCTGCAAACAGTCATTTTTTTACCTATCTCATTAGTCGTTTATAACAGTTAACTCAGAATAGTAACGTAATTATATCACAAAAACAATCATTATTCAGTTATAAGCTCTCTTGAATTAACTTTTTTTACCTTGCGTGCGGCTATATATCCGAAGATAAAATATCCTATCACGAAGATTATTATCGGTCTGATAAAAAGCATAGGTTCATATTCCATTTCGATATGAGGTATTCCAAATAATGAAAATAATGATCCCAGAACCTTTCCTGAATAAAGTCTGGATAAAATGGCTCCTATTACGGAACTAAAAATGCTTATTATCATGAATCTCGATGCAAACTGGCTTCTTACATTTCCTACACCGAATCCTATTGCCCTAAATATTCCAATATCTGTTCTCTCCTGAATGAATGCCTTGGTACATACCATTGCTACAGTTATTAAAGCAAAAATGAATACTAATGTATATATAAGTATCTGTGACCCTTCAGCTGCAAGGTAAAATGTATCTCCAAATTCTCCTATTTCCTTATCATAATCAAGGTATTTTATTTCTACCTCATCACCATATTTTTCCTTTATTTCATTCTCTATTTTCTGTCCTGCTTTCGGATCTTTTAATACTATACCATGCATATTCACGTCTTCTGGATCGTATTTATCTTCAGGATCCTCTTTAAGACGGCTGAGACCATCTAATGACATAGAGATGGATTTACCAGTATCATTCATAGTCTGAAATATTCCAACTATCACATAATCTTCTGCAAACTTATTTCGTCCAACTTGTACTGTATCCCCAAGTTCTACATCAAGAAGCCTGCATATCTGCTCTGTAACAACTATCTCATTATCATACTTTATGCCTCTTCCTTTATATACTGAAGAAAGCTCATCAGGATAAACTGTTACAACATTTGAAATACTTTCTCCATTTACCGAAACATATATATGTGATCTGTAGAATCTACCCTCAATATCAGTATATTTTTTTACAATATTTTCTATATCTTCACATTTACACCTGGTATCTATATTTTTAAATGCAAACTGTATATCAGTAAATGGCTCTCCCATGGATACAAGAGCATTTCTTGACTGGATATATCCTGACATAAGTTCGCAGGTAATAACGCTGAAAATAAGTAGTGCAGATACGATACATATACTTATATAACGCACCGGGTTGGAGGTCAGCTGGCGTAATCCTAGCGTCAGTCCTAATGCATTTTTCTGTATTGGCATATTAATCCCGCTATCAAAATAATAATCCGATCTGGCATTTGTTATAGCCTTAACCGGTGTTACTTTTGCCACTCTTCTGGTACAGATAGATATATATACAAATGTGATTACAAAAAGTAGCAAGGAAAATATAACACCCTCTGATATCGGAATATTTTTTTCTGGAAGAATCGCGGTAAGGCCAAAGAAGATATTACTGAATATCCTTTCAAGCGGAATAGAAATAATAAATCCAAGAATTATTCCTATCATCTCAATTAGAAGATATTCTGATATATATACCATTCTTATCAGCTTATTCGTAAATCCCTGGCTCATCAAAATACCAAGATTTGCATATTCGATTTCCATTTCAGTACTAATATTATGTCCTGCAACTATTAAGAATATCACCAAAAGAAAGAGCGAAAATGCTGTGATAACTGAAAGTATTATCTCAATATATATTCCTGCATAATGTTCAGCAGTCTCTCTGGTCATATCTAATTTTGCCATGTTGCTCAGCTTATACTTTATGTTAAGATTTCTTAAGAAAATGTCGGAAGATTTATCCGCCTTTTCGCTGGGATAAATATATACCATGTTACCAAGTGCCCAGCCATCCAACTGTTCGTCACTAATATTGTCATTACATACTGCATATATCTCATCAAATTCTTCATTACTGATAAATACAGTTTTATATCCGATATTCAGGGATCCCATGAAACATTCCTGGATGAATCCCTTTACTTTGAAATCCTTACTTACTCCAAGGAAATCCATTGAGATAATATCATTTTCTTTTACGCTTATCTTATCTTTAAGACCATAAGGTATATATATCTCACCCTTTTTTAGTTTTCTGGAATTATATTCGTCCGTTCCAGGCAATATAATGCTCTTATGGGAATGGTCAAAGATTGGAACTGTGTCCATATCTTTCATGACAATATATCCATTTCCATCCTTTTTATCCTTAGCATGAACATTTACACCAACCAGTGCATCCCTGACGTCAATATGATCTACCTTCTCATCATTTTTGAGATTATTTTCCATCTCATCAGTTAAGTGATTCAGGCTGAAAAATACCAGTATTGATCCCTTATCTTCTATCTCAAATGCCTTATCCATAGCCGACTCATAATTCTTTCTGACACCAGCCATCGTAATCACGCTTACTACAATAGTCATAGTCAGAATCATGAACCCTAGCATTATTTCTTTTCTACTTCTAATTCCTGCTTTAACAAGTGTGAAAACTTCCATATCATTATCCTTTCGAACTTTGTTTTACCAGTCAAGAGATTCCAGCCACGCACTTATCTGTGCTTCACGTGCTTTACTATTCTGAAGAAGTTCTCCATTTTTGTCCTTTTCTCCATATCGAGAAAGTTCCAGTTCTCCAACGATATTTCCATCGTCGAGATAAAGTAATCTATTCCCACGTAGAGCCGACTTTATATCATGAGTTACCATTACTATACTCTTGCCCTCATCACTCAGTTCAGATAGCAGATTCAGAACCTCTGTAGTATTTTTTCTATTCAAAGCTCCAGTTGGTTCATCCGCAAAAATAATTGAGGGATCATTTATCACCGATCTTGCTATGGCGCATCTCTGCTGTTCACCGCCTGAAACTCTGGAAGGAATATGTGATTTTTCTTCTGATAGCCCCATCCTGTCCAGCAGCTTTTCTGCTTTTTTAAGTGTTTCAGCCGAACTTCTTTTTTTATTCAGGTAACCGGTTACTGCAACATTTTCAAGTAATGTAAGGTTGCTTACAAGATGCATCTGCTGGAAAACAAATCCAAAATCATGTACTCTGATTTCACTTAATTTCTTATCCTTCATCGTAGTTATGTCAACCTGACTATCCTTTTTCTCCAGGTCTCTCCGCATTCCTTTTCCCGAAGATAATTCGTTCCATTTTTCTTCAGGTCTATGGTATATAACTTCACCAGCAGTTGCTCTGTCCATTCCAGAAAGCGCATAAAGTAATGTAGACTTTCCAGAACCGGATGAACCCATTATCACAGTAAAATCACCTTCATAAATATCCATATTTACATTAGTCAGAACCGGAACCATTTCCCCATTATTAGAAAAGGTTTTCTGAACATCTTTAGCAGCAAGAATAACGTTCTTCATCATAATCTCCTTATTCGCAAGATGACCTTCTATATCATAAGGACAAGTATATCTATAATAGTAATCATCTTTTAACATTTAGAAAATATAATTATACTTGAATTTTAAAATTCATTCCATTAGAAAAGGTACTGTAAGTTTGTCCTTACAGTACCTTTATATCATAAAAGTTATTAACGAATCCTTAAGAGATATAGCAAAAATAATCTCTTTATATACTTGCGTAGCCTGCTTCGAAGCCAGCGAGATTTATATCGATTGTCTTTGGTGGAACCTTTGCCTTGATAACTTCTATCCACTGCTCCTTTGAATAGTTCATATGACGCGCTGCCATTCCAAGAACTATTGTATTGAATACACGGGTATTACCAAGTTCTTCAGCCTTAGCCATAGCATCTATTGAAAATACCTTATACTTCTCACGAAGTCCTTCAAGAATATTTTCTGGATATTCTGCTGCACCTGTTATTACAGGCATTGGATCGATTCTCTGATCATTAACAATAAGTGCACCATCCTTTTTAAGAAAATGTGCATATCTCAGAGCTTCAAGTCTCTCAAATGCGATAAGTACATCTGCACATCCTTCTTCAACGATAGGCTCAGTAACTACTTCACCTTCAGTTGCATATCTTACATAGGTAACAACGGAACCTCCACGCTGAGCCATTCCATGTACCTCAGAAAGCTTAACATCATAGCCTGCACTCTCAGCAAGGCCTCCTAAGATTCGGCTTGTGAGCAGAGTACCCTGTCCACCAACACCTACTATCATAATATTAGTAACCATCTCTTATCTTCCTTTCACCAATCTATCTCAACTGTATTGCATCAAATGGACAAAGCTGCTGGCACAGTCCACATCCGTTGCACATTGTTTCATCTATTACAGAGAAACCAGTTTCTTTATCCTTCTTGATTGCAGGACATCCAGGAGTGAGACACTTGCCACACTTCTTACATTTCTCTGTATCTACATAACACTTACCCTTTGGAACATATGACTTAAGGAGTGCACATGGTGACTGTGAAATGATAACTGAAAGTTCATCTCTTGCAACTTCTTCTTTTATAGTTGCTTCAAGCTTCTCAAGGTCAAATGCATCGACTACCTTTACATGCTTAATTCCCATTCCTTCACAGAGTTTAACAAGGTCGATGGCATAGGTTGTCTCGCCATTCAGCATCTTACCAGTAGCAGGATGGTTCTGATGACCTGTCATACCTGTAGTTGAATTGTCAAGAATGATGACTGTTCCTGTAGCCTGATTATAGACCATATTCATAAGTGAATTAACACCTGTATGAAGGAAGGTTGAATCTCCGATTACAGCTACCCAGTTCTTAACCCAGTCCTTGCCTTTACCTTTTTCCATTCCATGAAGCATGGAAATAGATCCGCCCATGCAGAGAGTTGTATCTACTACTGAAAGTGGAGCAGCAACACCAAGTGTATAGCATCCGATATCACCACTTGCATGAATCTTAAGCTTCTTCAGTACGCTATATGTAGCTCTGTGAGGACATCCAGGACAAAGGATTGGTGGACGAACTGGTACATTTGCAGGATCACTTAAGTCAAGGTCCATGCCAAGTACCTTCTCACGAAGCATATTTGCACTATACTCACCATCAAGAGGGAATACTTCTTTACCGATGCAGTCGATTCCCCATGCCTTAACCTGCTCTTCAATAACAGGCTCAAGCTCTTCAAATATATAAAGCACATCAACCTTTGATGCGAATTCTTCGATAAGCTTCTTAGGAAGTGGACTAACCATACCAAGCTTCAGAATGCTTGCATCCGGGAATACTTCCTTAACATACTGATAAGGAATTCCACTTGTAATGAATCCAACCTTCTTATCAGCGAGCTCTTCACCACCCTTACCTTTTACTGTAAAGGTCTTATCGCTATATGTAACCTTATTGAGATCTGCAAACTTCTCTGTTGCACCATCCTCTGCGAGTTTTCTGTCACGTTCGATAACAAACTTATGGCGCTTAGCTGCATTGGCAGGAACCATAACGTTCTTTGCAGGATCTCTGCTATATTCCTTATCCTCTACTTCTACTCTGTCCTCAAGATTTACAACTCCCTGTGAGTGTGCAATTCTTGTTGTAGTTCTAAGAATAACAGGAGTATCATATTCCTCTGATATTTCAAAAGCTCTCTTGGTGAAAACTCTTGCTTCCTCTGAATCTGAAGGCTCTATTACAGGTACATGAGATGAGATACCTATACGTCTTGTATCCTGCTCATTCTGAGAGCTGTAAAGTCCTGGATCATCAGCAACAAGATATACAAGACCTCCCTTAGCCCCAATATAAGATGCAGTGTAAAGTGGATCAGACGCAACATTAAGACCAACACACTTCATCGCACACATAGCTCTTACACCAGCAATAGAAGCTCCCATTGCAACCTCAGCTGCAACCTTTTCATTAGGTGCCCACTCTGCATAAACACCTTCGTATTTAACAAGATTCTCACTCATTTCAGTACTTGGAGTACCAGGATAAGCTGATGAAACCTTAACCCCTGCTTCCCAGGCACCACGAGCAATGGCTTCATTTCCTAACATAATCTTTTTTTCCAATGTTCTAAACTCCTTCTTTCATATTCTTTACTAATAAATACATTTCCAAAGTCATATATTTCAAGCATAAGTTATATTTATAAATGCATAAGGAAGATTTTACTTCATTTTCAAGGATTTTACAACATAAAAAGCGGCGTCTTACGCATCACTGTAAATCCCAGCCTATTTCAATAACTGTTCCCGGACCAACACCATCAACATAACCATCGTTAGCTGTTAAATCTTCAATAATAGTATGTTGCTGACTTTCAATTAGTTCTTTACATGAAACTGGAACACTTATTTTCTTGTAGTATATTTTATAATCATTCTACCACGCATATGGTAGCGCTTCAAATATTTCATCCATGTAGTTTCTCCATTTTGGATAATGCACCTCTCCAAATCTTGTAGAATAAAGAATAACATCCTTTACCTTTGCCGCTGTCAGTTTCTCTAGTGTAAGTGCATATAGATACATCTGGGATGCGTAGCGTCCGAGCAGTTCTTCTCCATCCTTTACATTATCCGTTTTATAATCAACAAGTACAATGTCATCTCCCTCATAGAAGAATGCATCTATAATTCCCTGAATGACAGTGTAATCTTCATTTATTTCATAACTATTCAAAGAGTTATCCAAGCCAGTTGCATAGCCACCTGGAATCTCGTTTAATCCAAGACCTGCTATAAACTGCTGCTCTCTATATAGCTTTCCTTCAAAATGTGCCTTCTTCATTCTTGCAAAGAGTGAATCATCCTTTGAACTATAGAAC